>JANMFB010000328.1:0-3121 GCA_031377605.1 Ferruginibacter sp. | reverse complement strand
CTCCTACGACTCCAAGTTTTGATAACTCCTTTCTTTGATTTTCCTTCTACCATTGCATGAATTTTTGCTTCAAGCTTTGCTTCGATATAAGGACCTTTTTTTAGTGAACGACTCATGTTTTAAATTTGCTGATGTGCTAATTAGCTAATTTGCTAATTTGAACATACTATTTAGAAATCTTGTTTATTTGCTCTGTATGTCAGAACCATTTTAACTTCATTAGCATATTAGCTATTGGCTAATTAGCTTATTTATTTTATTTGCTTAACTTCTTACCATTTTTACGTTGGATGATCATCTTATCTGATCCTTTTCCGCGAGTACGAGTAATTTGCCCTTTAGCATATTTACCTTTTCTACTACGTGGGTGACCACCAGATGCTCTACCTTCACCACCACCCATC
Organism: Ferruginibacter sp.; assembly: GCA_031377605.1. GTDB lineage: Bacteria > Bacteroidota > Bacteroidia > Chitinophagales > Chitinophagaceae > Ferruginibacter. The sequence continues at coordinate 2,717 of JANMFB010000328.1, read as the reverse complement.
GGGTGATCTACAGGGTTCATCGCTACTGCCCTTGTACGTGGACGAACACCTTTCCAACGATTACGACCTGCTTTACCTGCACTTTCCAAACTATGATCACTGTTAGATACGACACCTACAGTTGCATAGCAATTTATCAACACTCTTCTTAACTCGCCACTTGGCATTTTAAGGATAGCATATTTTGTTTCTTTGTTGCTCAACTGCGCAGATGTACCTGCACTTCTTACCAAAATACCCCCTTGACCAGGTTGCATTTCGATGTTGTGTACATTAGTACCAAGCGGCATGTTTTTGAACATCAATGCATTTCCCAATTCAGGGGCTACTGCATCTCCACTCATTACCGATTGTCCTACTTGTAATCCTGCAGGAGCTATTATGTAACGCTTCTCACCATCAGCATAGGCAAGTAATGCTATAAATGCTGTACGGTTTGGATCATATTCAATTGTTTTTACTGTAGCCGGTATATCTTTCTTATTTCTTTTGAAATCGATAATACGGTACATTGTTTTGTTACCACCTCCCATGTAACGCATACTTCTACGTCCATCTGAGTTTCTACCTGCTGTATTTTTCTGTGCTTCAAGCAAAGATTTTTCTGGTACGTTGGTTGTGATCTCTGCATATGCATTACCAATTCTCCATCTTGTACCTGCCGTGGTTGGTTTATATTTTCTAAGTGCCATTTTATTTTATATTTTCAGACTTTGCGGTGCTGATGACCATTCGTTTAAAACTAGTATTAAAGTATTTAGTATCGAGTTGTGATACTAAATACATTTTTATTTTAGTCTGCAGCGTTGTAAATATCTATTGTATCACCTTCTGCTACAGTTACCGTTGCTTTTTTCTTTGCAGGCTTGCGTCCCACAACATATCCTGCTTTTGTATATTTAGACTTCAATTTTGAGGGCACTACAGATGTATTTACGGCTTCTACTTGTACACCATAAAAGGACTCTATCGCCTTTTTAATCTCCAACTTATTAGCTTTTCTATCCACTACAAATGTATAACGGTTAGATTTTTCTGCTTGCTTGTTTGCCTTTTCAGACAAAACTGGCTTTATTAATACTTGAGACGGGTTCATAATTCTAATTTGGTAATTTGCTAATTAGCAAATATGCTAATTGAAAAATTCGTTACTGTTTTATTTTATTAGCAGATTAGTGTGTAACTAATCAACTTATTGTTTATTCTGATACTGCTTCTTCCGTAAACAACTTCGCTGCACTTTCTGAAAGTACTAATACGTTTGCATTAAGAATGTCGTAAGTATTCATGTCGCTTATTACAGTTCCATTTACACCTGGTACATTACGAAGGCTTAGGTAAAAATTATCGTTGTATTCCGGTATTACAAACAAAGATTTTTTACGACCCATATTTAAGCTTTTAAGCAAACTAGCTACATTCTTTGTTTTAGGTGCATCCATAGTGATGTCTTCTAACACAACAATGCTATTTTCTTTTGCTTTGTAAGACAATGCACTCATTTTAGCAAGATCTTTCACCTTACGGTTAAGCTTGATATCATATTTGTGCGGCTTAGGGCCAAAGATAGTACCACCACCTTTATATATTGGACTACGTAAATTACCTTTACGAGCACCACCTGTACCTTTTTGCTTATGTAATTTCTTAGAAGAACCTTGAACTTCCGCTCTCGTTTTCACTTTGTGCGTACCTTGGCGTTGCGCACCCAAGTATTGTTTCACAGCTAAGTAAATAACGTGATCGTTCGGCTCTATTCCGAAAATTTCTTCTGGTAACTCTACTGTTCTTCCAGTCTTTTCGCCTTTGGCATTTATTATATCGAGTTGCATAATTATTTTTGTATTATAAGGGTTGAACCAATGTGACCCGGAACCGAACCACTTACCAATATGTAATTTTTCTCAGCGAAAATTTTTACAACTTTTAATCCTTTCATCTTCACTCTATCGCTTCCCATACGGCCCGCCATACGCATTCCTTTGAAAACACGGCTAGCATCTGATGAGTTACCAATAGAACCAGGTGCTCTCTGACGATCGTGCTGGCCATGAGATTGTTGTCCTACACCCTTAAAGCCATGACGTTTAACTACACCTTGAAAACCTTTACCTTTAGTGGTACCAACAACTTCTACGCTGTCGCCTTCTGCAAAAATTTCTACAGTAATTGTTTCACCAATATTCTTATCTATTTCGCTATTGCGTATTTCTTTTACGATTCTTTTCGGTGCTGTACCAGCTTTTGCAAAGTGTGCAATTTCCGATTTAGTGGAGTGTTTTTCTTTCTTGTCGCCAATACCTACTTGTAGTGCATTGTAGCCGTCTATTTCTACGGTCTTTTTTTGTGTGACTACATTTGGCACTGCCTCTATAATAGTAACAGCAGTCTGCTTTCCTGTAGCATCGAAGATACTGGTCATGCCAATTTTCTTTCCAATAATACTTTTCATTGTATCTTATTTGTATTCAGCGCTCCGATTGTTTTTACAATACTTACCAAAGTCAGTATTCAACAGGAGATGAATGTTTAATTTTTCTATTTAAGAACTTGCTCTTTGCCTTCCCACCTATTGCGGGAGGTTCATTAAGCCTTAATTTCTACGTCTACCCCACTCGGTAGATCTAATTTACTCAACGCATCTACCGTACGACTGCTACTAGTGTAGATGTCTAATAAACGCTTATGTGTACACAATTGAAACTGCTCACGAGCTT
>JANMFB010000249.1:0-5232 GCA_031377605.1 Ferruginibacter sp. | reverse complement strand
AAATGTAGAAGAAGTGTTTTATTTCGCAGCTCAAATACTCTTAACTTTTGTAAAAATACATCCATGAAATAATGGTAATGGTAGCAGCGGAAGACTTATTGAAAAATGGTTTATTGTACAAATACTTGGAACGAAAGCATGGTTTTTACAAAGTAAAAAAAACTATTATTAGCATCATTCTTTATAGTATAATAATTTAAGAAAGATGGGTATTGAATATCCTCAATTAGATTGTTCTAAAGCTTTGCCTTTTTTACTAATGCTACCAAAGTGCTTAAACAAAGAATAATCTACCTCAACCTACTACTATCTTTTATCAATTTATCATCGGTAGTTATACCCTTTGCTGCAAGCAATAAAAACACTACTACGCCTACATGCAATAGTGCCGAGATAGAAAACGCTCCACTTTCAAGTTTAGATATTTCTTTGTAATATAAAAATACTAGAATTAATTCTAAAAATAAAGCCAGCAAAACAATTCGTAATTGTAGTTTTCTATTCTTAAATAAAAATATAGTAATTAACGAAACAATACCAACCATAGTTGTTATAATAACAAGCAATATATTTTCTTTTCCTTTCAACATATGCATTACTCCATCTGCATGGGCTCCTACATAAGTAGAAAATTGCATAGTTAAAAAAATACAAGCCGCAGCAAGTAAAAGCCAAATCGATTGAATTCTTTGTAACATGAGTAAGTATTGAGTATTTAGTATCTAATATTAAGTTTTGAGATGTCAGTATGAATTAAAAAGTATGTAGCTTAAAGATATTGTTATTTCAATATTTGCAATAGAACAGTAAATCGTTACAAGCTATCTTAATACTCAATACTATACACTATCAAGGCAACGGAAACCCCTTCATCAAAGTATTTACTTCCTGCTTCACATAAGCTACTGTAGAAGGGTTGTCAATATCCATCAAAACCATATCTATCAATGCAACTACTTTTTCCATATCTTCTTCTTTCATACCCCTAGTAGTAATAGCAGGAACGCCTATTCTAATTCCACTCGTTACAAATGGGCTCTTATCATCAAAGGGAACAGCATTTTTATTAAGTGTAATATGTGCTTTATCCAACGTTTCTTGTGCCTTTTTTCCCGTAATATTTTTGCTACGAAGATCAATAAGCATTAAATGATTATCTGTACCACCACTTATAATTTCATAGCCCCTAGCCATAAGCGACTTCGCCATTGCTTGTGCATTTTTTTGTACTTGTTTCATGTACGTTTTAAATTCATCAGTAAGCAATTCACCAAAAGCCACTGCCTTGGCCGCTATCACATGCATCAGTGGACCTCCTTGAGTTCCTGGAAAAACAGACATGTCCAACAAATTACTCATCATACGAATATTACCCTTCATATCTTTTAATCCAAATGGATTTTCAAAATCTTTCTTCATCAACATTATTCCACCTCTTGGCCCACGCAGCGTTTTGTGTGTAGTACTAGTTACAAAATGGCAATGGTCAAAAGGCGAACTCAACAAACCTGCTGCAATCATACCCGCAGGATGAGCCATATCACATAATACAAATGCACCCACTTCATCTGCTACTTTTCTTATTCTTGCATAATCAATATCACGGCTGTATGCAGATGCACCACAAATAATTAATTGAGGTTTTTCTGTTCTTGCTTTTTCTTCTAACATTTCGTAATCTATCAAACCAGTTTCTTTTTTTACACCATAAAAAAATGGCTTAAAATACTTGCCAGAAAAATTTACTGGAGAACCATGTGTTTGATGTCCACCCATACTCAAATCCAAACCAAGAATTTTATCTCCCGGTTGTAACACTGCCAACATCAATGCAGCATTTGCTTGTGCACCACTATGAGGTTGCACATTGGCATATTCACAATCAAAAACTTTTTTTATTCTATCAATGGCAAGTTGCTCTACTTCATCCACTACTTCACACCCACCATAATATCTTTTACCAGGATAACCCTCTGCATATTTATTTGTTAAACAACTTCCCATTGCTTCCATCACATCTTTACTCGTAAAATTTTCGCTAGCTATCAGTTCAATTCCGTGTTGTTGCCTATCGGCTTCTTTGTTTATTAAGTCAAATAAAGCAGTATCTCTTTGCATGTATTTTTAATTTTAAGGCACAAAGATAAGTCCTCGTAATTATAAGATTTAAATTCCTTTAATATTTTAAAATTATCTAAGATTATTTGCACAAATAGACTTTATTTCCAATATCAACAAATGTTATTTATCAAAAAAAACTTCCTCTCAACTTTCTTTACTTGATTTACGTTTATTCTATAATGATAGTGAAGGTGGACAGTTTCCTATTTTCCCCAATAATTATATGCTGTTAATTTTAAAATCGTTAATTTCACTCACCAAAAAACTAATGAAAACTTTGTCGTAATTTTTTATTACCCCTAAAAGTAAAAAAATTAATGAAGGCGATTATTCCAGTAGCAGGTGCAGGCACAAAGCTACGACCCCATACATATACACAACCCAAAGCACTTATACCGCTTGCAGGCAAGACTATACTTAGTATAATCATAGACCAACTAAAAGATACAGGCATTACTGATTTTATTTTCATCATTGGATACCTAGGCGAAAAAATTCAGGATTATGTAAAAACGAATTATCCAGAATTAAAAACTCATTTCATAACCCAAAATGAAAGAAACGGAACTGGTCACGCAATTGAAATAACTAAAGAAATAGTAGAAAACGACGAGTTATTTATTGTTCTTGGAGATACCATAGCAGAATATGATATTAAACGTATGATAGAATCGCCTCAATCGATTTTAGGTATAAAGAAAGTGGATGACCCACGAAATTTTGGAGTAGCAGAAATAGATGAAAGTGGTCTGATTACAAGAGTTGTAGAGAAACCTGCCATTCCAAAAAGTAATATGGCATTGGTAGGTATTTATAAAATAAAAGAAACCCAAATTCTTTTCGATTGTCTAGATAAAATTCAGGAAGCAAAAAAACATAGCTACGATGATTTTAGCCTAACAGATGCTATTGATTGCATGATTCAAAACGGTGCGGCATTTCAATCAATGAAAGTAGAAAATTGGTATGACTGTGGCAATAAAGAAAGCTTATTGGAATCAAATGCCATTTTGCTTCAAAAATTCGGTAATCATGTTGCAGCAACCTGTGTATTAGATAATAGCATAATTATCCCTCCTGTAAGTATTGGGAGCGGTTGTATTATAAAAAATTCTGTAATTGGGCCTAATGTTGCTATTGGAGAAAATAGCACAATAAACCATGCTATATTAAAAGATTCTATTATTGGAGCTTATTCAAATTTAGTAGAAATTGTTTTAAACAGTTCACTCATAGGAAGTGATGCAGAAGTAAGAGGAGTAAATAGAAGTCTAAATATTGGTGATAACACAGCTATAGATTTAGGAGGAAGAAGATAAAATTCGTAACTATAATTGTATGAATCACTTTTCAAACGAAATAACAAAACTTTTCAAAATTGAAAAACCTATTATTCAAGCTGGAATGATATGGACAAGTGGTTGGAGGCTCGCAAGTGCAGTCAGCAATGCTGGAGGTTTGGGTATCATTGGAGCAGGTAGTATGTACCCTGACGTTTTAAGAGAACATATTCAAAAATGCAAAGCAGCAACAAAAAATCCATTTGGCGTTAATATCCCTCTCCTATATGCTGACATTGAAAAGCATATTCAAATAATTATAGAAGAAAAAGTACCGATTGTATTTAGCAGTGCGGGCAATCCTAAAACATTTACCAAAATATTAAAAGCCAAAGGTATCACTGTTGTTCATGTGGTAAGTAGTAGTAAATTTGCACAAAAAGCCCAAGAAGCAGGCTGTGATGCTGTTGTTGCAGAAGGCTTTGAAGCAGGAGGCCATAATGGAAGAGAAGAAACTACTTCTTTTGTACTTATACCATCAGTAGCAGAAAAAGTAACTATACCAGTAATTGCTGCAGGCGGCATTGCTACAGGCCGGCAAATGTTTGCAGCAATGGCACTTGGTGCTTCTGCGGTGCAAGTAGGTAGTAGATTTGTAGCCACTTATGAGGCATCTTGCCACAATAATTTTAAAAATGCCATTATTAATGCCAACGAAGGAGATACTGAGTTGTGTTTAAAAGATTTAACACCAGTAAGGTTACTAAAAAATGAGTTTTATCAAAAAGTAAAACAGGCGCAAGAAAATTGTGCATCAAGTGAAGAACTTGCTATTTTATTGGGCAGGGCTAGGGCAAAAAAAGGAATGTTCGAAGGTGACATGAAAGAAGGTGAATTAGAAATCGGACAAGTATCTAGCTTAATTAGAGAAATAGTAACAGCCGAAGGCGTTGTAAATGAGCTTTGGAGAGATTATAACTTACTCTTAGAGAGCTATCGTAAATAACTGTATCTTTGTACTTAACAAAATTGTAAATCAATCCTACAAAAATGACGAAAGGATCTATAGGCTTCTTTACACGTTTTATAATAGCAACTGTTTTTATTCTAAATACGTTTCTTAGTTATTGCCAGCCTCCACCAACTACGCTGCCGCCTGGCTTTAGTATCCCCACAAATATTCCTCCAGTTAATATGACGAACGCTCAATTACAAAGTAAATTGGAGGATAAGAATAAGTCTGGTGATGATTTACAATTAAAGAATGGCGCTAAAATAACCAAAGACAGTTTAATTGATGAAAATGGAATTAGGGTTCCACTATCTACACGAAGTACTTACGGAGCAAATATTTTCTCTACCGCTGCAAATACTGATCTCTCAGAACTTTCCACTCCCCCACTAGACTATCCAATTGGCGTAGGAGATAATATTGTTGTTTCCCTTTATGGAGGTTCTGAGTTACAACAAAAATATTTGGTAGGCACAGATGGCTCTATATTTCCTAGAGATATGGGAAAAATATACGTTGGGGGATTGTCTTTTGAAAACATGAAAAGAATCGTTTACAGTAGGTTTGCGGCAGTAACAGCACCAGGTACAAACATAGATATAAGTTTAGGCCAACCACGTACTATAAATATAAATGTAGTTAACGAAGTAAATAATCCCGGCATTTACACAGTTTCAGCATTTAGCAATGCCTTTACAGTAATTGCAAAAGCAGGTGGAGTAACTGAAAATGGGAATCTTCGAAATATATTAATAAAAAGAAATGGCAGGGTTATAGAAGAGCTAGATGTTTACAAATATTTACAAGAAGGTAATTTTA
>JANMFB010000234.1:0-2649 GCA_031377605.1 Ferruginibacter sp. | reverse complement strand
ATATTTTCAAGTTTCAAAACTTTACCATCGCTTATGGTAATAGTGTAGGGACCGCCAGCTTTTGGTGTAGCTATTTTGAGTCTCCATTTACCATCTGCCGCCGCTTTAATTGTATAATTTTTATTATTCCAAGAGGAGAGTAATTTAACGATTGAATTTTCTGAAGCAGTTCCCCATATTGCTACTTCAGTTTGTTGCTGCAATACCATATTGTTACCAAAAAAGGCAGGTAGTTTTATTGTTGCAAACAAATTCGTTGTTATAGAAATGAAAGCAAAAAATATAATTAGTCGCACAGCAATTTTATTTCTCATTTTTATTTTAATTACGTTGTTCATTTGAGATGCAGTTATATTTTCTTAATTGCTTTATTTATTTACTGAATGTTGTAGTTTTGAAATTCCTCCAAATTTTAGCAGCAACCAACCCACAGGATGTAAAAAAGCGATAATTAAAAACCAGCTTGCATATCCTGTTCCCTGAACTAGATCTAAAATGGGAGATAGTAAAGCATGAAAGCCTTTGTCAAGAAAACCACCAGCATTTGAAGTTGGCCCAGACACCATTGCTTTTACAATCATATTCATAATAATGCCGCCTATTGTACTACCTGCGGCTACTATACTAAATACGGTGCCTAATGAATGGCTGGGAACAATATCAACAACAATGGAGCTAAGATTGATCAACCAAGCCAAAGATGCAAGTACTACTAAAGATGAAATAACCAAAGACATACTCAAGCCTGTAACCATGCTAACCAGTGGCGCCAATGGCATAATACATGCACAAATAAGCATTACCGTCATTCTGCTATTAACGGGCAAACGTCCCTTTTTAATGAGCCTTCCAGAAATCCACCCACCAAACAAACTACCTACACCTGCTGCAGCATAAATAACCCATGTTATTTTTAAATCATCTTGCGATAGATTTCTTTCTGCAGATAAATATTTGGGAAACCAAAATTGAAAAAAATACCAAACCGGATCAGTAATCAAACGAGCAAACAACAATAGCCAGGTTCCTTTAAAAGTCAACACTTTTTTCCATGACCAGCTTTGAACTTTTTCGTCAGTAATATTTACTTTTACTTCTCCATTGTCTTCAATATAGTCCAGCTCTTCTTTGGTAACAAGCTTGCTTTTTTGAGGTGTTCTATAAATCAACAGCCAAGGTACAACCCAAAGTAAACCTACAAATCCTGTAAGTATAAATGCCAACCGCCAACCCGTACCTTGCCCTAGCCATCCTGCAACTGCTGGCAATTTATCTACATAGGCATAAGTAGCTAAGGGTATCACTACATAAGGGGCAATGGTAGCTCCAATGGTGGCACCCATCGTATAAAGGCCAATTGCAAATGCTCTTTGCTTTGCTGGAAACCATTCAGATACTGCTTTTGAAGCTGCGGGCCATATTCCAGCTTCGCCCAGTCCAAGCAAAAAGCGATACGACCCTAGAGATGACATTCCTTTTGCCGCAGCTGTAAGCATGTTAGACACTGACCACCATATTACAAAAATCAATGTACCGGATCTTGTTCCCAATTTATCAATAATTCTTCCAGAAATAATATATCCAATGGTATAAGCAATCAAAAAAATATTTACAATATTGGCATAATCACCATCATCCATACCCAAGTCTTTCTGAATGGTAGGAGCCAATGCTGAAAGCGTTTGCCTGTCTATATAGTTTAGCACGGCTGCTGTAAACAACAACCCCACTATCCACCAGCGCATTCCTTTAATTTTATTGGCCATACCGGGTAATTAAGATATTCAATGATTGTAATGCTTCTATATTTTCTCCGCCACTGTGGGTGTTTCACCCACAGCTTTAACTTAACGGCATTGAATTGTAAATGCTTTTATGTTATATATTTCCATTCATTTATAACAAACTGTCGTATATCATCATTCCGCCTTTATTCTCTATCACTATACGACTATTTGAGACTCCTTTTTTGATGTTTATTTCCACCTTATCACCAGGTTTTATTTCAGGTATTTGATAACTCGTGCTCACTTTATCTCCCTGTATAATTTTCAAAATGTGGTTGCTTATGGTATAAGAAGGGAAACCTGATTTTGCTGTTATGGTAACGATGCTTTTTTGAATAGCAACAGTAACCGGAGACAATTCTTTTTTGAAAGCGCCATACAATGCCCTTGGTTTACGGTTAGCATCTACAATACCCCATGGCCTGTAACCATCTTTATTGGTGCCAGCATAACGACTGAGATAATCATTAAAACTCCAGTAAGAAAATCCAATCACATAAGGATGTCGGTTGATTATATCTATCACTCCTTTTAAATGATCAATCCTTACTTGTTCATTTTTTACCTCATCTGAACGCATGCCTGTTTCGCTGATAAAAATCGGTTTATTAGGATACTTCGCATGCAAGGCACTGATATTTTTTTCCAAACCTTCTAGGGCGGAATAGTTGTTGAAATTTAAAAAATCGCAATACCTAAAAGCATCGTGTGGCAACTTGAGGTTAGCTGGATTAACTGCGGAGCCTATCGCTACAAATGTTAGAAGCCTTGTCGTATCGAGCAATCTGTATTGTTCAAATTCATCTCTTGTAAATTCATCACCTTCAGGAGTCCAGCTGGCATATTCATTACCGGCACTGTA
>JANMFB010000230.1:0-12267 GCA_031377605.1 Ferruginibacter sp. | reverse complement strand
TGTGCCTCTAAACAGAAAGCAGTTCTGTATTCATCGCTTTTACCACTTTTAAAAACATCCTTGCCTTCCATAAAATTACCACTTTAAAATTGCAGCCCAGGCTCTGTTGTTGAAACCTCCATCACAATTCCGGAAATATCTCCTTTGGCGATTGCTATAAGCTCGGGAGATGTAGTAAGGCCTTTATCTAAACAAAAATTATGGTCGTATCCATTGCCATTTTTTAATTGCTCATGAGGACTATTTATTCTTTCTCCCATTCTATGGAACTCTTTAAAGTCAAAGGGTGTATCTTCTACAGCTTCAATATTTATTGGAATTGAATTTGAATTGATTGCAATAAATTTTGTTGCATTAATTTGTAGCTCATGATTTAAAATGTCACCAGAACCTTCTCCATTAAGATTCCAGAAATTATGATTTGTAATATTGGCAGTCGTTTTTTTGTCAGTTGATATTTCATAATCGATTTTAAATTCATTATCATCGGTTATGGTATATAAAACTCTAGTTGTCATTGTTCCGGGATAACCATCTTCTCCATCTAGAGATAAATAACTAAGCTCTAAATATTTGTCGTTATGCTGTAAAACATCCCATACACGGTTGTGAAATCCATTGCTACCTCCGTGTAATGCATTAGGCCAATTGTTTAGTTCCAGCTCGTAAGTTTTTTCATCCAATGTAAATTTTCCATTGGCAATACGGTTTGCGAAACGACCAATTATTGCACCGTAATAAGGACAATCGGCTTTGAAATAATCTTCAATACTTTTAAACCCTACGACTATATCTGTAGGCATTCCGTTTTTATCGGGTATTAAAAAACTGACAACTCTGGCGCCATAATTTGTTATAGCAACAGAAATTGTTTTATTTTTTATGAAGTAAATATTTGTCTCCTTACCATTAAGTTCACTCTTAAAATTTTCTTCTAAGCCCGACATAATTAATTTATTTCAAGATTTAAAAAAGCTCAATGCACTACCAAAATTTTGCATAGATCAAAGTTATCATTAAAAGAATAACGACTATCAGCACCGTGTGTAATGGCTTTATTTTAAACATGCTGCTATCAATTTCTAATCCTTTTGGATTAATCTTTGGACCAAATAAACTTATGATTACCATTATTGCCACAGTAAAAAAGAAACTATAACCCATATTCAATAGGAAAGGTATTTCATAAACGCCGTCGCCATTTTTAAAGGCTGTATAAAGCCATGTTTCATTTCCAAATACAGTCGGTGCATAATTTAAAAAGAATAAAGAAAATAAAAATCCGCACAGCAAACCTGCTATGGCTGCAGCGCCTGTGGTACGTTTCCAGAAAAAGCCCAGAATAAACATTGCAAATACACCTGGGCTTATTAACCCTGTATATTTTTGTATAAAAGTAAAACCTCCTTCACTACTTATACCAAGTAAATCGTTCCATGTAAACGCAATGGCAATCATCATAGCAAACGCAATAACAATTCTTCCGAGCCACACCATCTTTTTTTCAGTGGCTTCTTTGTTAATATATTTTTTGTAAATATCGAGTGTGAAAATGGTAGAGATGCTATTTACTTTTCCTGCTAAGGATGCAACGATGGCAGCCGTAAGTGCAGCTATTGATAAGCCCTTTAAGCCGTTAGGTAAGTACGCTAGAATTGCTGGGTAAGCATTGTCGGCACTCACTTTTCCATTGCTCATCATCTCTGACTGAAGACCTCCATTTTTATGTAAAACATATGCAGCAATACCAGGTAGCATAACGATAACAGGCATTAATATTTTTAAAAAACCTGCAAAGAAAATTCCTGTACGTGCAGTTTTTAAATCTGCACCGAGTGCCCTTTGCGTTATGTACTGGTTACAGCCCCAGTAATTTAAATTAGCTATCCATTGCCCTGCAGCATACATGGCTATACCGGGCAGTGCCAGATAATTATTAACCTCAGCCTGTGTTGATTTTTCACCTGGTTTATCAAATATCATTCTAAAATGCTCAGGAGCATCATCCATCAGTTTATTAAAACCCGCCAATATATTTTTTCCCATTCCAAAATGTTGGCTCACCAAAGTGAGCGCTACATATGATGTTACCAAACCTCCTATAATCAGCACTACCACTTGTATAACATCTGTGTAACCAATAACCTTCATACCGCCTAGTGTTATTATTAGAGCAAAGCATGCCAATGCGATCATGATCAGATGAAAATGATCTCCACCACTTAAATTATTAATGGCAAGCGCACCAAGAAAAAGAATAGATGTTAGGTTTACAAAAACATAAAGAAATAGCCAAAATACAGCCATTATTAAACTAACAGATTCATTGTACCGCTGTTTTAAAAATTGCGGCATCGTAAATATTTTATTTTTTAGGTATATTGGCATAAACCATATTGCAATAATGATAAGCGCTATGGCTGCTATCCATTCATAAGCTGCAATAGCTATACCCATGGTAAACCCTGCACCACTCATGCCTATAAATTGCTCAGCAGAGATATTTGATGCTATAAGTGATGCGCCAATTGCCCACCAAGTGAGCGAACCTTCTGCCAGGAAAAAATCTTTTGTGTCTGCTTCTTTTTTCTTCTTTTTCTTATATATCCAAACCCCGTAAGAAGTCACCAATAAAAAGTAAAAAATGAATACAATATAATCTGCTGTTACCAAGCTGTTCATGAGTTAGTGTTTTGGTTAGTTAGTTTGTTTAAAATTAAAAATCTAAAAATATGAAAGTCTTTTATTAGCGAATTGCAGTTGCGTTTTGGTTTAAACTTTATACAATTTTCTCCGTAGCCACCGGTTTCTTTGAAGACAATACAAGCATTTCATTATTTTTAAAAATAGCATTCGGGTCTGAAACGTTTCTTGTAATCTCATCAGCCCTTAGACAATTATTTTTTTCTATTTTGTAATTTAAATTATAAAATAAAAATCTCATTTCCTTTACACATTTTACAAGGTTCGTACGTTGATGTTGTTATCAACAAATAGTCTTTGTTATTTACATGGGCCTTTACCAAATATCCTGCTTGAATGTAACCTCGCAAACAACCACCTACGATTGCGTGATAATCATAAGTATAAATAGAAAGTATATTTTGTTTACTAATAAAAGCAGGAATTAAGGATATCAGCATATCGAGAATACCGGAATGCACCTCTATAAATAATTTAATAGCAACCACTGGGTTAATGTAAGGCAGTGCAAAAAGCTTAGGACCTGATTTTGCACATACTTTGTCTATCATATCTACTGTTAGTTGTTTGGTAATGACCGAGGCTAAAATTACTTTTTAAAAAGGCTGAACTTCTTTTAGATGCAATTCTTCCGGATATCAATATACTGTGCCAGAAGAAGAAAAATAAAAGTATTTTGCATTATTTAATAGAAATGCAATCTAACAAATTTATTAAAGAAATAAAACTGTTTTGAAAATCTTTTTGATGTTATTTTGTAAATCTTTCTACTGTATTTGTATCAGACTCCTATAAACACATCAAAAAGTTTTTTTACCGTAAACAACTTGATAAGTTTTTTTCTAGCGCATCTTTAATACAAAAACGACATGGGTAAAATGAATTTAACGTGATTATTCAGGTACTTTAAGAAGCAATAAAAATTCGAATAAATGTTTTTCAACTATTAAAAATGGAAAATAATTAATTTTTACAAAAAAGTTTTTCTTAATTTGTGTTTAAAAAAATATGAAAAAATGTATCACAACTGTAATCTGTTTACTTGGCTTTATTACAATCAATTTTGCTCAAACCTCTGAGTTAAAAAGTGATCAAGTTATAGCTCAAAGAAAAATAAGTTTGGAGCAAATTGCCGCTGCTGCCAAAGAGGTTGGTTTAAATGAACAAAAAATTGCAAAGCTTAAAACTGTGTTTGAGGATTTATACAAAAATATTGATACTATAAAAGCGGATAATTCATTAACTCCAGAAATAAAAAAAGAAAAACTAAACGCCGCTAATGGCACAAAAGATTGGAAGATTAAAGATTTATTAGGGGATAAATTTAAATCGTTTAATGAAGCTCGTAAAAAATTGATAGCGGACGCAAATAATGCTAACAAGTAAAACTTGATATTTTTTTAAATTAAAATTTCAAATTTGTTGATGCCAAAGCAGGGTTTACTTTTTTTTATTTGATAGTTTGCGATAATGAAAAATGAAAAATGCCCGAAGGTGCTTTTGCTTTTAAAATTTGCAGCCTAATTTTTTTTGTTGTGTGCAAAGTGGGTAAATGAATAATTTTACAGGCACCTATTTCATCGCCCATAAAAATAGAGACCCACTTTGCACCATCAAATATGTCTAAACTATATTCCTGTATTGCAAAAGTGTGAAGCACGGAAAAACCATCACCTAACTTTATTTCCTTAAAAAATTCGAAAAGGGAAATACGATTAAATGACACCTCGTTTTCAAAATTTATGGTTAAGGTGGCTGTGTCTTTTTCTGCCATCCAATATGTTTCTATACTATAATCATTGGCTAATGAAGCAACATTATTCCCATATGTGTTACTTGCTATGATTGGCTTAGCAAAAGATAAATTTTTGGGGGCAGGAGGTAATTTTTTACTGCCACCTCTAATGCCTAAGCGATCAGCTAACATTAGTAACTGATTTATTTCGTGCTGTCTTAATTGCCCTGTTTGGTCTGGCGGTACGTTTACTATTAAAACATTCTTGTTTGCTGTTCCTAAATAAAATAGTTCCTCCAACTCATCAAGGCTTCGTACGGGTAAGTTTGCTTTCTTTTGAAACCAATTCCAACGATTAGATAAACATATTGTATGCTCAAAAGTTAGGTATCTTAAAGTGTCTTTGTACAAAAATAATTTAGGATCATCCCACCTTGCCATATTAGGATCTTTGGTTCTAAAATCTACCGGGTAGTATCTTATAGAATCACCTTGTTGCATATTGGTTGGCAGCATAGCCTTGTTTTGCCCTGCCATTTTTATAGTGTGATTTACCGTAACCAAACAATTTGGTTGTAACTTTTTTATATGATTATAAACTTCTTCTAAATGCCAGGCGCTGTCTTTTTTTGCCCAACCACCATCAAACCAAAGCTCACAAATTTTACCATAGTTGGTTAATAATTCAGTGATTTGATTTTTCATATAATCAACATATACTTGCGGGTCTTTATCATTATGCTTAGGTTCATGCCTATCCCAAAGCGAATAATATAAACCGAATTGTAATCCGTATTTTTTACAGGCTTTGCTTACTTCTCCTACAATATCTGTTTTTACGGAAGCAGCTGCAATATCATAATTGGTGTGTTTACTATCCCATAAGCAAAAGCCGTCGTGGTGTTTTGTAACTAAAATTACATACCTAAACCCTGCATCTTTTGCTGTTTTTATCCATTGGTCACAATCCAAATTTGTTGGGTTAAAAGAAAGTGCGGGCAAATCCCCCTTTGACCATTCAATTTCATTAAATGTATTTATACCAAAGTGAATAAACATGCCATACCCTCGGGCAATTTGTGAAAGTTGATCTTTTGATGGTTTTTCATAAATATTCTGCGCAAAGCTTTTTTTTATTTGAAAACTTAAAATGAAAGTGAAAAAAATTAAAAAGTAATAACGCATACCAAAAAGATTTATGTTTTGAGATTAAACGAAAAATTTTCAAATTAAAATTTCGAAAGAATTAAAAACTCTTTTAAAAATTGATTGCTATTTTACTTGTCAATAACAGTTCCTCTTAAAAGAATTTTTCCTAAATAAAAAACATGCTGGCTATATTTATTTGGATTCTGTTGTATGTCCGTTACATCCTGTCCATCCAAAATAGCCATTTTATCAACTTTTAAACTTGATAAAATTATTTTCACTTCATGTGTTCCTTCTGGCACTTCAAAAATTTCAAATTGACCTCTGTATCGGTTGTTACAGTTGGTATTAAAACGATTGTTTACACATTTAAGTTCATTACTAAAAGCTAATTTATTGGTAGCATTGCCTGCTTTCCTAGTAAGTGTGGCGCATTGCCCATCTATCTCTACTTGTATTTGCCCAACCTCAGGCCCACCAATATCAAAAAAACCAAAAGCTGTACCTGTAAATTTAAAAGATAAAAAAGCGTTAGGTTCTACTGCTTTAAAAACGGAAGTAAACCAAGGTGCAAATGCCTTTAAGTTTTCATGCTCTTCTGCATTTAAAGTCTCCCACCCTTTACTAAAATTTGCTATAGTATTTGGTGAATACATACCGGCATCTTCCCAATTATCCTGATATAGTGGCTTAATGAGTTCATGTGCTCGTATCTCATTTAGAATTTTAAATTTTTGAAACGCTCTAGCTATAGCTTGGGCATACAAATCGCCACCGGCTCTTAAAGGATGAGTACCATCTTTAGAGAAAATAATCTTATCACTTTCAGCTGAATTGCTTTTCCAAATTAATTTATTGTTAGAAACCAGCATAGAAGGATACAAGCCTAAATGAATGGATGGGATTTGATAATGATCAGCCACTTTTTCAAAACCTTGAATTTTTGAAGGGATTGTATCTTTTGCATATTGTTTATATTGTTCACCCGCTATAGTGTATATAAAGCAAATATCAGTTTGCGGATTATTTTTTATGATTTGCCTTACAATACCCTCTAAAGCTTGATTTCTACCACCATTTACGGCAAACTCTATAAAAACTAAGTCAGGCTTATAAGTAAGCACTTGCTCATTTAACCTGCACGATCCTAGTTCAGTGCCTGTACCCGAAACGCCTGCATTAATACCATGCAATGTAGCTGTAGGATTTAAAGTTTGTAAAAATGCTAAAGTCTGATTTCGGTATTGATCTTCAGCCTTTGTAATACTACCCCCCAAAAAAGCAACATTTAATGTAGGATTCTGTTGACTTATTTTATTAAAAAAATTCGGCAATCCGTTTCGCAAAAAAAACTCTTTATCTGATGTAAACTCATCTACTTTTTTTAAGCTAAAAATTGGCTTCACCTCAAATAATAAAGGCATTGCGCCAGATTGACTGGCTTCTATTAAACTGGCTACACTAGGTTCTTCTACTTTTCGTAACGTAAACACATGCTTGGTAGGTTGTGCTATTTTGTATATTTCATTTGTTAATGAAATTGATGTTTGAAGCAATTTTGTTACTTGTGTATTGTAAGTAATATATTTTTCAAAACTGTTTGCATAGTATGATTGTCCTTTAAACTGTGTAGCATACAAAGAGTCAAGGTATTTTTTTGTAGCATCTATATCGCTCTTTTTTGCAAATGTTTTAAGATGCATATAATCAACAAAAGCTACTGCTCTAAGCGTTGCTTCTGCATCCCAGAGTTCTATTAATTTTTTACGCACCTGCAATGCCTGTTTGTATTGTGGTGTCAGTTTGTATTGAGCTAAATTTATACCCTTTGATACCACATCGTTTAAAAAACTGTCTATAATGATATCATCTATCAACAGTTCATATTTTCCTACAGGCAAGTTTTTCACCTTAAGTATTTGGCTATTCAAATCCTTCATAAATGGAACAAGGGAAATTGCGGGTTGCTGTTTTTCATCTACAGGAAATGGTAATGCATTTTCTAAAATTGTAACAATTACTTTATCATCTGCAAAATTAATTTTTTTTATTTCACAATTAATGTTAGCAGAGTTGTTTCTTTTGTTATTAACATCAATTTCAATTTTAGAAACTATAGGAGGACATTGAAAAGACTTTAAAAACTTATATGCCATTAGCATGTGTCCGATACTGTTTGGGTGTACCCTATCATTAACTGTAAGCGTTGCAGAAGGATTTTTTTTCTGCATTTCTGTAGAAATATCTGTAAGAAATGACCAATAATCTACTGTAGGCAATTTGTATTGATCAGCTAGTTTTTGAATAATCTTAGAGCATTCGTACAATGCATTATTTATTCCCAAGCCATTAGATGCTTTTATAAGAGAGGTTTCATCATAAGGAGTAGGTTTTTGTAAAATTACTTTTACACCCTTTGAGGTAAATATTCGCACAATGCTATCTAAATTTTTGCTGTATAACTCCAATGCAACTTTGCGCTTTTGTAAAGTATCTGCATTATTCATAACATTGTTGCTGTATAAATTTCGTTGCACATCGTTCATCCCAATCATAATAACGGCATGAGTTGGTTTGTGTATCAATATATCCTCGTCTATTCTCTGTATAATTCCGCCTGTTACATCTCCTTTAATACCTGCGTTGAAAAAATTAATTTTCTGTTTTGGATAACGGGTAACGAAATATTGGAAAATATTATGATGAAACTCACCGTTATGTGTAATGCTATTCCCTACAAAACATACTCTATCGCCATTCTTAAAGATGGGAACAGGTTTTTGTGCATACACAATTAAACTAAAACAACAACCTATAATACCTAAATAACAACTTATTGTATGTTTCATTCTAATCTAATTTTTTATGTTGCATGGTTGTTACAAATTCATTATTTATCCAGCATTAATTTTTACTTTTAAAAACCCGTATATAATCAATATAAGCCTTGTCTGTATTGCCGTTTTGGATAAATTCATTTTTGCGTATGTCACCGTCTACCCAATTATTTTCTCCAAAACAACTCCCTGAAAAATAAATGAACTCGGCTACATGCGGTATTAGTTTAGGATCGGTCATAGTAGCTACAACTTTGCCATCAAAATAAAATTTAAGATAAGTAGGAGTCCAGTCAAAGCCATAAATATGAAACTCTGTATCATGCATATTGGGCACCTTTATTAATCTTCCGTTTGACTTATGTGCAGGCTTACCGTAGCCATCCCAATGTAGGCCTAAAGAATAAGCATTTGCTTTTGTACCCTCTACAATATCTATTTCAGCGCCATCATTTGCAGTACCATCTACACCTTCATTGCTCATGCCTTTTCCTTCAGGCATCATCCAAAATGCTGTTTGATGTCCATTAGGTTTAACAACATGCATCCGGCATTCTAAAAAACCATAAGTGGGTGCATACTTCCCTTTAGATGTAAACCTACTTACACTATATGCAGTATCACTCACATTTGATTTTCGGTAAAAGATATACAGGTTTCCATTTTTTTCTTCTAGTTGGTTTTTATCGGCATACAAGGTTACATCTACACGTTTCTTTATAGATGTTTCAACATTCCATTTAATTGTATCAATTACAGTATCATCAAATTCATCACTAAAATCTAAGCGCCAAGTTTGAAGTAAATTTTCTTTCGTAATTGAATCGTTGGCAACAAAAGGTACAGCATTCGTTGGGGTTGCTATATCAATCAAATTTTGTGTTGTGTTTTTTTTGCTTTTAGCAATTTTATTTTGAGTTGAGCAACTGAAGAAAAGTAAATAAGTTGGTAAAAATGCAAATGTTATTAAAAGTGTTTTTTTCATTTTATATTTTTTTAGTGTAGCTTTTTCAAAAGATTAATAAACTGATTCATTCAGTATTAGTTTTAAAATAGTTGTGGATGGATTTTGTGTATAATCAATATTACTTATGGTTATTGTATTATCACTGTTGGTAACCCATTTTAGTTCTTTACCATCCAATAAATTGAAAGCTTTAACTACCTTTTTATTACCTAATGACTGTGTGGTGAATGTACCATTTTGTAATTCACGATAACCGTTGTAAACATGGCAGTAAATTATATTCTCTTTGTAAGTAAAACCATATTCGCCATATAGTGGCTGCCAAGGGCCACCTCTTGTGTTATAAATGGAACTCCCTACTTTAGATAACCAATCACCCATTTTTAGTAATACCTCTTGTTGATTTTGTGGTATTACTCCTTCTCTATCGGGCGATACGTTTAAAAGTAAATTAGAATTTCTAACTACACAATTTGATAAATACATTACGATTTCGTCAAAACTATAAACCTTAGAATTGGGTTTATATCCCCAACCACCTCTTTGTAAACTAACACATTTTTCCATGTAAGAACTATTGCTAACTTTACCTGATGAGAAAGAACCACCTTCTTCAATTTGAATATCTCCCGTCCATCCAAAGCGATTATTTACCATCATATCCGGTTGGTATTTACGAATCAATCCCATAATGCCCAAAGCCTTACCAGTTGATTCTTCTTTAGTAATATATTTTTCGTTAACTGGCCAAATATTGTTTGGATTTTGATATCTACCCACATCCCAAAATGAATCGGACAAAGGTTTGTTTTTAATTTGTCCTAAAGAAGTTCCATCCCAAAAAATGTAACTTATTTTGCCATAATCTTTCAACAATTTTGTTACTTGTTCATATACTTCTTCTTTCATTATTCTTGCATCTTCTTTATGCCATTCCGCAGTTTTATAACCAAAAATATTTGGCAAACAATTATTGCCAAAAGGGTCGTAAAATCCTTCATATCGCCAATTTACAGGGGAGTAGTATAAACCCACACCGAGCCCTATAGCCCTTACAGCATCGGCATATTCTTTTATTAAATCTCTTCCCATATCTTTTTTACTAGTCCAACTAGCAGGGTGCTTACTGTCAAACAAAGCAAAACCATCATGGTGCCTGGCTGTTAGTACCGTGTATTTCATCCCTGCTTTTTTTGCTAAAGATGCCCAAAGGGTTGGATTAAATTTTGCTGCAGTAAATCCTTTTTCAAGATCTCTAGCTCTGCCCATATAATATTCGTTTGACCAAGCTTCTTGATGCCTTACCCATTCACTACCTTCGGGCATAGCCGAATAAACTCCCCAGTGTATAAACATGCCAAACTTGTCATTCATAAACCAATTCATTTTTTCATTATCCAACTGACTAAATCCATTCGATACCTTGGGCTCTCGGGCTTGAAATGGTATAAACTCTTGAAGCGTTGGTTTTGGAGCTTCGCCTAAATACAATAGTTCAACTTGATCGACAAATGCACTTCCTGCACCACCCGGATGCGAAAATGAAATGAGTATACTATCTATTTTAAATGCTGTTTGAAATTCTATACTTATTTTGGAGTAAGTTGTCAGGCTACTTGAAACTGATTTTGCTGCACCACCATAATTGCTAACAATTAATTGTACTTCTTCTGCACCGGACTCGGTTTTTACGTAAGCTGAAAGTCTATAAAGCGCATTGGATCTTACTCCTGCTTCTTGATTACAAGCTGCTTTTTCTGGGCCAATTTTTACCGCATACTTACCAGAATAAGAATCACTTACAACAGTAGCATTTTTTGTACGCCAATGCCTCCTCCAATCTACCAAATTACTGGTTTCAAAATCAGCATTTTTAATTAAATGAGTTTCATCGATAGGTATTTGTAAAGAGTGTTGTGCCTGCAAAGGCATTTGCATGATAAAGATGATGACTGCGAAAAAAATATTGCTCAACACAAATTGAATGTTTTTACTAAAATAAAGTGTTACCGTTTTAAACATTTTTATATTTTTCTTTATTACAAATTATGTAGGTCAAACTTTTAAATACGTTCTAAATTGTAATCAGATCATTAATAGTTTATTTTTTATTCCATTTAATCTTTTATATAAAGTTGAAAAGCAACAAAAGCAGCCAGCAGCTATAAGTGAGTTTAATTTTCATTTTATTATTTTTTTTGGATTTATTTAAAATACTGGCTACTTTTTTTCTTGAAAATATCTACATTCCAAACATCCATCCAGCCTATAGAAAATCTGTTTTGCTTAAAAAAAATTGGTAACCAAATGTATCGTCCTGTAATTGGCATTTCTGGCTTCCATACATCAAACATGGCAACGTAAGCATCTTTTAGCCCATTAATTTTTATGATGAAAGAAGATTGTGCACCAAAAGTTTTTTCAACCCCTAGGCTGTCTATTTTATTATAACCTTCGCAAGGATTATTTTGTACAATCCAGGGACCATACAAACTTTTGCTCGTATAATATCTTGCTACATTAGGTTTCCATCCTGAAGAACTTGAGCCCAACAAATGATAAGTTCCATTAAATTTTATAATAGCAGGTGCTTCCGTATGCTTTGCTATACCTGCACATTCCTTATATTCTTCTGCCGGTAACAAATAATCATCTCTCATTTTTGCAATTATAAAAGTCTTGTCAGGCTTTCTTACTGCAAGGTGAAAGAGATCTCCATTTTCGTCTACAAACATTGAAAAATCACCTGAGCCTTTGGGTGAAGCTGCTAAAAATTTATGGCTATACACAAAAGGTCCTACAGGGCTTTCAGAAATTGCTACGCCAACAAATGCCACTTCGTATCCATTACCTTTTGGATAAAATTTAAAGTAGGC
>JANMFB010000208.1:0-17711 GCA_031377605.1 Ferruginibacter sp. | reverse complement strand
AGGCGAAACGGCAGGTCCATTTTCATTTACCAGTAGTACACCAGGCGCTACAATTACCTGGACCAACAACAACACTTCAATAGGATTAGCGGCATCTGGCACAGGAAATATTCCTTCTTTTATAACAACAAATCTTACTGTCTCACCAATAGTAGCAACAATAACAGTAACGGCAAATGATGGCACCTGTAGCAAGCAAGACAATTTTACCATTACTGTAAAACCCAAGCCTGCGCCACCATTGGTTACCACCCCGGTTGCTTATTGTCAAAATGCTACTGCTGTTCTACTTAGTGCAACTCCTGCTGTAGGTAATACATTATTATGGTATACCACAGCAACAGGAGGTATAGGAAGTACAACGGGTTTTATTCCACAAACAACTACGCTTGGCACTACCATTTATTATGTTAGTCAAGTATCAGGTTTATATAATTGTGAAGGGCCAAGAGCTGCCATTAGCGTAACAGTAAACCCAGTACCATCAATTACTGCAACAAGTACAAGCCCTACTACTTGCGGCGGTACCAATGGAAATATTACCATTTCTGGATTGAGTCCTTCAACACCATATACAGTTAATTATATAAAAAATGGTACCCCAGTTTCGGTAACACTTACTTCAAATGGGGCAGGGGTGATTATAATTAATGGATTAAACTCTGGCACGTATACAAATGTCTATGTTGTACTAAATGGTTGTCCATCAAATGAAGCTGGACCATTCACATTATCTGATCCATCGCAACCGGCTACGCCAATTGCGGGAAGTAATAGCCCATTGTGCAGTAGCAATACAATTAATTTTACAGCATCTTCCACAACAACTGGGGTAACTTATTTGTGGAGCGGTCCGGGAGCATTTTCAAGTTCATTGCAAAATCCAACCATAACAAATGCTACGATTGCTAATGCTGGAAACTATTTCGTTACAACTTCTTTAAACGGTTGCACTTCATTGGCAGCAACAGTTTCAGTAGTAGTAAATCCTACCCCTGTTTTGCCAACAACAAGCAGCAATGCTCCTATTTGTGCAAACAATAGTTTAAACATATTTTCCAACACAACTACAACTGGTACTATAACTTATGCATGGACGAGTACAACAGGATTTACAAGTACCTCGCAAAACCCAATAATCCCAAATGCACAAACTACCAATAGTGGAACATACACAGTAGTTGCCACAGCAACTACAAATGGGCAGGCTTGTCCATCACAACCTGCAAGCATAACTGTTGTTGTTAAACCCGTGCCAGTAATTACTTTAGGTACTGTAACAAATCCTATTAACTGCTCTTCATCTACTGGTTCAATACAACTGAATGTTTCTATTTTCAACACAGCTTTTTCGGTTAATTATACTCAAAATACGATTCCCCAAACAGCAACATTGGCTTCTAATGCAAGCGGTAATTTAATAATACCAAATCTTTCTTCAGGCGTTTACGATAATTTTACTGTATCACTTGCGGGTTGTATATCAAATATGGTTGGCCCTGTAACTTTAACAGATCCTAATCCTCCTGTAACGCCTGTTGTACCTGCAGTTTCGCCTTTGTGTAGCGGTAATAGTATTAATCTTTTTGCAAGTACTACAAGTAGCGGTGCTGCAACTTATTTATGGACAGGGCCTGCTTACACAAGTGGTAGCCAAAACCCTGTAATACCAAACGCAACTGTAGCAAATAGCGGTACATATTCAGTTGTTGTAACTATTGCAGGCTGTGCATCGGCCGCGGCTTCGGTAAATGTATTGGTAAACCAAACACCTGCTACACCTTCTGTTACGAGCAATAGTCCGGTTTGTACCAATAATACACTAACGCTTAGCGCTGCTACAAGCTCTCCTGGTACAATGACTTATGCTTGGTCAGGACCAAACGGTTTTACCAGCACACTTCAGAACCCAACAATACCAAATGTAACAACAGCAGCAGCCGGGGTTTACAATGTGATATTTACAGCATCAACAGGAAATTGTCCCTCTGCGGTTGGCACTAATAGTGTAGTAATATTTGCAACACCAGTAATTAGTATTGGTACGATTACAAATCCTTCTGCTTGTGGTTCTGCAACAGGTAGTATTAATTTAAACGGGCTACTTGCTTCTACATTTTACAACATTAATTATACATATAACACTATACCACAAACAGCAACGGGAACTACAAATGCAATAGGGGTTTTAACTATTGCAAATCTTACATCTGGTACTTACAATAATTTTACTGTTACGCTGAATGGATGCGTATCCAATTCAGTGGGGCCTTTTACTTTGGTTGATCCAAACCCGCCAATTGCACCTATAGTAGCAGCTAATAATCCATTGTGTGCAGGTGCTACATTGAATTTATCTGCAAGTACAGCATCAGGTGCAGCCACTTACCAATGGAGTGGGCCAAATGGTTTTAACAGCTCACTTCAAAATCCATTTATTGTAAATATTGCAGCAATTAATGCTGGGACATATTCTGTTATTGCTACAATAAGCAATTGTCCATCTGCAGCAGGCACGATTGTTATAGTGGTAAATCCACAAGCAGTACATCCCCAAGTAACTTCTCCAATAAATTATTGTATTGGTACCACCGCTTCGGCGCTTACTGCAACAGCTAATACCGGGCATACGCTTAATTGGTATAATGTAGCAACAGGTGGAGTTGTATTGGCTAGCGCACCAACTCCTTCAACTGCAGTTGTTGGTAGTACATTTTATTATGTAAGCCAAACTACTGCTTTGGGTTGCGAAGGACCAAGAACACCTATTGAAGTAAGAATTAATCCGGATGCATTGGCAGTTTTTGTACCAACGGATACCATAAAGTGTGCTCCATTTTTAATATCACCTGCTGTTATTGGGCTTCAACCATTTGCTGCAAACAATGGAAGCTATGAGTGGTATGCTAACAATATTTTAATTGGAACGGGAATAAATTTTCCAGGATATACTATCGTAAGCGGGGGTGATTCAATTACAATAAAACTAAAAACTATTTCGCCATTTGGGTGCAAGGCAGATAGCATGAGTCGTAAATTTTACACATTTAAAATACCAGTACCATCATTCACATTGAGCGATACGGTTGGCTGTGGGCCAATATCTATCAGTTTTTTCAATACTACACCTGATTTAAATCTGTTTACTTATAATTGGAATTTTGGCAATGGAATAACATCTTCTTTGCAACAACCGGGTACAATATTATTTGCTACAAATCCAAATTACAGCGATACAACATATATTATCAAATTAAAAGTAGCTACTGTTTGCGATACCATAACTTTCCAAAAAACAGTGAGAGTAAAATCAAAACCACGGGCCTTGTATACGCCTTCCATTACTGCGGGTTGCTCACCAATGAGGGTAAAGTTTACCAACACATCCCTTGGGCTAAACAATACTTACTATTGGAATTTTGATGACGGTACAACTTTAACCACAACAAGTAGAGATACCTTTACCCATATTTTTACAACAGGTATTGTAGATACATTTAGGGTAAAATTAGTTGTGGTAAATGATTGTGGAGCAGATAGTATTACCTATTTAATCATTGCACAGCCAAACAACATCTTTTTAAACTTTTCTGTAAATGGTACGCAGTTATTTGGTTGTGCTCCTCACGTTGTAGCATTTATTAATAATTCGGTAGGTGGCACTTCTTTCATTTGGAATTTTGGAGATGGTAACACGCTCTCTACCACAAATAATATTGATACAGTTTATCACACATATGCAGTTGCAGGAACTTTCACAGCAGTTTTGCAAGCCATCAATTCTTGTACAGATACTGCCGCTTCTAAATCAATTACCGTGTATCCAAAGCCGGTTCCTTTGTTTATTGCATCTTCAAATAATGTATGTATAGGTCAATCAGTTCAATTTACAAATCAATCTACGCTTGCAAATTCTTATTCATGGAGTTTTGGTGATGGTACTTTCTCCACTTTAATATCTCCATCACATTCATACAGTACTCCAGGCTTGTATACTGTTATGCTCACTTGCATTCGGACAAATCCATCAGGTAATGTTTGTATAGACTCTTTTCCACAACAGATACAAGTATTTGCAGGTTTACCAGGTTTATTTTCTGTGCAAAATGCTCCTGGATTATGTGCACCACACACCGTAACTTTTGTAAATAGAAATGTGCCATCTGTAACCACACTTTGGAATTTTGGTGACGGTACAACAGGTACTGGTGATAGTGTGTTACACACATATAATATTGCAGGGGTATATACGGTAACACTTACTAGTACTGTACCCGGAGGTTGTACGTACACAAGTCAAAATATTGTAACTATAGCAGGGCCGGGTGGCACACTTCAATATATTGGTGGATTTAAATGCTATCCAAATGGCGTTTCTTTTATTGCAAACGTAACCAACACCGATTCCATCAGGTGGAATTTTGGGGATGGTACTTTTGCAACAACTACATCCAATACTATCTTTCATAATTATGCTGGCCCTGGTGCTTTTTTGCCATCTGCCTCGTTCATAAATATAGCAGGCTGTAACTTTTCTGTACTCGGAATTGATACTATTAAAGTAGATAAGATTGACAGTGGTTTTGTACAGAATCAACAAAAGTTCTGCGGATATACCAACGTCTTATTTACAGATACTTCCGTGGCATATTTTGGTAAACAACTAGTGAAATGGCGTTTTGGCGACGGAGGAATTGGCACAGGTTCTCTAATAAATCATACTTATACAAACAGTGGTATTTACAATGTAGAAATGATTGTAATTGGCAACAGTGGCTGTTCTGATACTACCATAAAACAATTAAATGTGTCTATAAATGCATTGCCGGTAGCAGCCATCATTGGTCCATTGACCGGATGCACGAATAACTCAATTTCTTTTTCCGCAAATGTAGTTTCGGCAGATGCCATTACCAATTTAAATTGGTTATTATCTAATGGTGTTTCAGGTACAGGTTTAAGTTTTGCATATAATTTTTCTGTGCCGGGAATTTACACACTTAAGCTATTTGCAGGAACGGCACAAGGTTGTTTTGATACTGCGACTCATATAATTACTATAAATCCATCTCCAGTTATTAATGCTACAAACAGTTTGGTTTTGTGTAGAGGAAATTCTGTACAACTAAATGTTGTTGGTACGAGTAATTATCAATGGTTTCCTATTCAAGGACTAAGTTGTACAACTTGTCCTAATCCTATAGCCTCTCCGCTTATAACCACTCCGTATTTTGTAACCGGTACAAATAGTTTTGGCTGCACCGCATTAGATACAGTTGTGATTACAGTAATTCAACCTACTCAAATTTCAACATCAGGCAATACAAATATTTGTATAGGAGATACTGCTAATTTACTTGTGAGTGGTGCGGCGTTATATACTTGGACTCCTTCCATATCATTAAGTAGTACAAGTATATCCAACCCATTAGCTTTTCCTACAGCAACTACTACTTATAGAGTTGTGGGGTATGATGGATATAATTGTTTTACCGATACAGCTTTTCTGACCGTTGGTGTTGGAAAATATCCTACGGTTAGTTTAGGTCCTGATGTAACACTTGCAACAGGTACTCAACTAACACTTGCTACTCAAATACAAAATGGCCCTATACAAAATTGGCTTTGGAATCCTACCACAGATTTATCATGTGCCACCTGTTCATTGCCTATTGCTAATATTAAAAAAGACATAACCTATACTGTTAAAGTTACTACAGCATTTGGTTGTAGCGCTTCGGACACCATAAATATAAAAGTATTCTGTACAGATGCTCAAGTATTCATACCCAATGGTTTTTCGCCAGATGGAGATGGCTTAAATGATATCTTAATGGTGAGAGGTAAAGGTATTGTATCTGTAAAAAGTTTTGTGATATTCAACAGGTGGGGAGAAATCGTTTTTGAAAGAGCTAATTTTTCTCCAAATGAAAAGGCATTTGGATGGGATGGAAAAGTAAAAGGCCGAGCAGCAACGCCAGATGTTTTTGTTTATACAGCCGAAGTAATATGTGAAAATGGGACATCATATAAATACAAAGGAAATATTTCTTTGATAAAATAAATTAAGATGAAAAAGATATTTATAACTATCGTATCAATTATTTTTTGCTTGAAAGGGATATCTCAGGATATGAATTTTTCTCAATTTTATGAATTACCAATGTTGCGCAACCCTTCCTTAGCAGGAGGCTACAAAGGAGATTTCAGAGCCACTGCATCTCATCGTTCACAGTGGGCAAGTGTTACCACACCTTACGTGTCGCAAGCTGTTGGCTTGGAAATGAAATTTGCTGCTGGTCAAAATTCAGATAATTATTTTTCTCTTGGATTACAATTGACAAACGATGTAGCGGGTGATTCTAAAATGGGCAGAACTCAAGTATTACCTGTAGTTGCATTTCATAAATCGTTAAGCGAGGATAATGATACTTATTTATCATTAGGCTTTATGGGTGGTGTTGTGCAAAATCGATTTGACCCAACTAAACTTCAATTTGATGATCAGTTTGTAAATGGTTCTTTTAATACTTCAAATGCAACCCAACAAGTTTTTAATAATACAAACCTTACTTATTTTGATGGTTCTGTGGGTATGGTTTTTAGCAGTTCTTACAACGAAACAATTAAATATTATTTAGGAGGTGCATATTTTCATTTTAATAAACCAAAAGTTAGCTATAATAAATTACTCAATGATATAAAACTACCCTCAAAAGTTATGATTAATGCCGGTTTAACAGGTGAAATTGGTGAGAATAACGAAATCATTGCATACGCAGATTATTTTACTCAAGGCGGGGGTGAACAAATGCAGGCAGGGCTTTTATATAAGCATGATTTAGTAAGGATAGAAGAAGATGCAATTAGTTTATATGCAGGTTCCTTCCTAAGATGGAATGATGCAGTAATTCCTGTAATAAAATTGGATTATTATAAATTAAGCGTAGGCTTTACTTACGACGTAAATATTTCAAAATTAAAATCTGCGTCTCAAAGTAGAGGTGGTTTTGAAATTTCTTTATCCTATAGAAATTATTTAAATATTAGAAATAGTTCTTTAGGTCAAACACATTGTCCTCGAAATATATTCTAAAACTTTAAACCAAAAGTAGCCACTACATTACTTCTAGTTTGATTAACAGTTGTATAAACTGATGCAGTATTTTGTAATCTGTATGGTACATCAAAATCTTTTGTGATTAAATGAGCATAAGTTAAGTCCACAAAGAATCCTTTATTGCGATAACCCAAACCACCACTTAGTATCATTTTATTAGCCCTAATTGGCGCATCTTTATAAGGGTTACCATAGTAACCAAATCCTAACCTAGCCATAATTGTATTAAACTTTACTTCGCCACCAATTCTAGCATTAATATTTCCTTTATAAATATCTTTTACAACCCCACTTAATTGTTTGTAATAGGCTTGGTCTTCTTTAGTAGGTTCTTCTGCATTACTACTAAATTTTGTACTGTTGTGTTTTACATACTCCAAATCTGCAGAAATAAATCCCCTTTGTTT
Source organism: Ferruginibacter sp. (assembly GCA_031377605.1). Lineage (GTDB taxonomy): Bacteria > Bacteroidota > Bacteroidia > Chitinophagales > Chitinophagaceae > Ferruginibacter. The sequence goes on along the minus strand of JANMFB010000208.1, from coordinate 10,184 downwards.
TGTTACATCTTCTACTTCTCTAAAAACATAAGAACCACTTAGCATTATTTTCCAAGGAGCGGTTTGGTAATAGCTTGCTTTTCCTTTTGTATTGTTTGTAAAAAGATCTGATGTAACATTAAAAGTACCTATTGGGTTCTCCAACGAAGTTATAAGTGTGGCTTGTCGCTCATCTGTAAGCGCCATAAATGATGGTGTATGCACAGCTAAGCCAATGCGTATATAATCTTTTGGGCGATAAATAATTCCAAATTTCCCATTTATACCAACACCTTTTGTTGTATAATTATCTGTATAAGTAAACGATTTAAAATTATTACTTGTGTTAGATGATGTATCGTTTTCTGAAACTGTTGTGTTGCTTCTAAAATTTACTATTGGAATACCAATAGCTACACCCCACAACCATTTTTCTCCATCATTTCCTGCATAGGCAGCTCCCAATTCATACATACCTCCACTCGTTTTTTTTGTAAACTCTTGTCGTAGCGCTTGGCCTGCATCTAAAATATATTCGGGGGCGGCTTTTACTTTTAGTACTCCTCCAATTCTTACCGTATCTATAAGGTAAGTGTACAAAGCAGGTGCAACAGTGTATGGCACTGTTGATTGTGTGTTTAAGGCGTCATTTATACTTAATCTAGAATTTACAAACTCTTCTGCAAATTGCTCACTGAAAGAGCTAAAGTTGTTTAAACCTTTATAATAAATATTCTGATTAAAATTTGTTGTTTGCGTAAAAGCAAGTGAAAACGACTTAGTTTTTTTTTCGTCGTATAAATTAGGCAAAACGTAAGCAAAGCCTGTGGAGCCTAATGAAAAAGAATTTGTTTTATTTTCAGTTACATTACCTCTATAATTTGTTTTTATATTATTAAGATTAAAACCTGGCGTTATAGATGCCTCGTTTGTTCTGTAAAAACCAATACCTGCAGGGTTGGTAAATGTAGATGTAATATCTCCACCTAATGAACCTATAGCACCACCAATTGCAAGTGTTCTTGCATTTCCGTTTTGATGATACCAACTATACCTTATAGTATCTTCTGGAATTTGTGCAATTGCATTTGTACTTATAAATAAAAAAGATAGGAGTATAGCTTTATACATAGTAATCACATTTCGCTTTTGTAAAAGGAATTTTTAATTAGATTTTTATTTTTAATTAACCTCCTCTACCCGGACGAGCTACAGGTGTGCCTGAAGGTGCAGACGAACCCGAGCTACTGCCACTGCTGCCTGATGATGAAGGAGTGTAATTTCTTGATTCATTATCTGTAGATCTAGTATTATAGCGAGGGCTTTCATAGTTGCTATTGTTGTACCTAGGACTTTGATAAGTTTGTGTAGGTGTATAAGATTTACTTGGTTGATAATTTACAATAGTATTATTATAACCACTAAGATTTGCTTTTCTAATCGTTGTATTTTTTGGATTTACAAAGTTTATCCCACCGCTGTAAACAGGGAAAGGGTAAAAGCAAGGATTGAAGTAATACCCATAGCTGTATCCATAATTGTAAGGATTATAACGATAATCATAATCATAGCTATAGTCTAAATTGCGCCATTTCGGATCTCTAATTGCCATTCGTATCTGTCTGTCATCATAATTTACTACACGCTTTTCTTTACGGGTAGTTTGTTCTACTACTACTTTTGGCTTGGAGTAATACAAATCGTCTGGCGTTTGCCCTGTTTTATAAACAGTGCTGCAAGATGCAAAAAATGCAATTGATAGTACAAGTATAAATGTTTTCATTTGTGAATGATTTACTACACTAAAGGTATAAGATATTTTGTTATCCGTTCTAAATTAGACGTCAATTTTCTATCTTTTGATGTTAAAACATTGCTAATGATTTAAGCAGCTTTTCCTAATAGAAAAAGTCATTCGTTTTTCGAATGACTTTAAATTGAACTAATATTAAAAAACTATCCTCTTTTGATTAATATTGCTTCATAAGACGGGTAACCCCTTTCGTTATTTTGTGTAAGTGCTGTAAAACGAAGCTTGTAATAATTATTATCAGTATCTCTTATGATGTAATAACGGTCTGTTCTTACAGAAGGTGCAGTTCCTGGGCCACCACCACTTCTCCAATCAGTGGCAATGGCATTTTGAGTAGATAAGAAAGTTTGCGTATTTAGATCAGCCTCAGCAAAATCTACAAACGGTTTTGAAGATACCAATACTTTTGCAGCTTGCACATTTCGATTGAGCAAAACTACATCTTGAAACATATAAGGTACTTCACCTGTACCAAAGTTTGTTGTATTGGCAAAATATGTCCATGCAAAATCCCATTTTTTCTTTGTAGGTTCAATAGTTGTAATGCCATTTTCAAAAGAAAAATCTTTGTAAAAGCTATTCTCATCTTTTGGAATATCGGTACTAGTAAAAGTTGTTGCAGCTATATCTGCATATTGAATTGTATAACCGTTTGAACCGTTTCTTATGATTCTTATTTTTTTCCAACCTCTGCTTGCCCCACTTGTTCCTATTACGCTTCCTCGGTTAACGATATATACTCTATTATCAGATGCAGTTGTAGAAATAGCAGCAATGGCTGTTCTAGTGAGGTCGCCATTTGGATAATCTATATAAGGTAGGGAAATAGCAGTAGGTGCAAAAGGACTAAACGCAACTTCATTCGTAAACCCAATGGTATCAGCAGATGAAACGGAATTTAAATCAATTTTATTCAATTGTTTTGCCATCATATTCATAGATGAATTTAGTTTTACCCTAAAATCATCTGTACCTGTATAAAAACTCAGATCCCAATTTGTACGCAATATTGCGTTTTGTCTTGTAGTGCTTATGTCCACAAAAACTTTATTACCAAAATTTGCACCACCACCATTTATAGTAGCAGTTGACGTTGTAGAAACTAGTTCAGCAAAATTTAATATAAACTGTTTTGTAACTCCAATAGATACAGAAGAACCAGCACTTAAAATATCAAAAATTAATTTTTCATTGCCATCAAAAATGGCATTAGGGATTTTGTTTAATGTAAATGAAACTTTGTTGCTACCTGCAGGTACAATCAATGAAATTTTTCCTGCAACTGCTGCAGGTGTGGTACTATATTGTGCTGAATAGGTTAAACCAAGTTCTGTTACATTTATTAAAAGGGGTAAATCAGTAGAGGTAGTATTTAGCAAGTTTAATTTTACCGTAATTGAGCTCTCTGAGCTTGATATGCCTTGTGCAGCAGACTCAAAAGCCACAAAATTATCTTGCAAAGGCAAAGAATCTCTTTTCCGACATTCACTAAACAATACTATTGTAATTAAGCCTAAAATTATTCCAAATTGAATCTTTATCATATTTTACTTTTTATTTCTTTTCTAAATTAATATTAATACCAACAAAGTATCCTCTTCCTGTAGCAATACTTCTTCCATTATTTGCAGTGTGAATACCCCCAGCAGTGTAATTGCTTGTCAATCTATTTACATCAAAAATATTTCTAACACCAGTGTTTAAAGAAATGTATTTGCATAATTTTTTGTTGATGGTAAAATCAGCTAATTGATAGCTTTGTTGTGTGGCCTGAACAATTTCTTGATTGCTATTTGTTGCATAGTAGGGTCTTTTGCCATTTAGTTTATAGAAAAGATTTAAATCCAAACCTATTTTTGAAATGCTATATCCAATGTTTGAGTTTATCTCAGGAGACCATTGTAATGTAGGGAGTGATTTATCTGTACCATAAAAATCATTATAGAAACCTGTGTAAGCTCCACCCAAAGTAATGTTCCAACGTTTGTATTTTGCACTGCTGCTAAAACTGGTACCGGCAGTTTTACTATCCGTAACATTAGCAAGCATGTAAATATTGGGATCAGCTGCATCTATTGCATAGTCGATTAAGTTTTTCACATTGTTGTAAAAGCCATTAAGTACAAATGATATTTCCATTTGCTTTGCAGTAGTTTTATTCCAATTAAGCGAGCTGGTAAAACTGTGAGATGTTTCTGCTTTTAAATTTGGATTACCAATAATTTGATGATTTGCGTCAAAGAAATTGAAGTACAATTCTCTCAAAGATGGTGAGCGGAAACCTCTGGCATAAGAAACCCTAAAGTCTAGCTTATTGGTAAAACTATATTTTGCATTGAGTGATGTTACCAAAGGTGGTGCATTATAAATTGAGTTTTTTATAAAGCGAATGCCTGGTCTTATATTTAATTTACTCGTTGGTGTTATTTCAGAAGTAAGAAAAAAAGCATAATCATCCACTTTGTTTTTTCCTGCATTAAGTCTTTCGCCCTCACCTCTATCTAGGTTTATATCCACACCTGGCTGTAACGAAATTATTTTTGACAATTTGTAATTTACCATACCCCTAAAAGTAAATCCTGTAAATTTAATTAGCGTTTGCTTACCAGTACCCATGTCCAAGCTTTCTTTTCCTGTTTGTTTGCTCAGAATAGTAGAATATACTTGTCTGCTATAATCTGTAAAAGATGACTGTAGTTGCGCATTTAAAGCATTGCTAAAGTTATAACTCGATTGTAGTTGGTGCATCTGCCTATTAGTAATGTATTGCTGATCTCCTGCATAATAATCTCCGGAAATTTGATTGGGAAATACATTAAAATTAGCAGGGTTTGTTATGATTTCGTCCAAGCCATCTATACGATAGCGAGCACTAAATTTATTTTTACGGTAGCCAATATATCCACTACTCATTATTTGGTCTTTTTTGTGCCAAACCAACTCTCTTTCTATGGCAGTATCTTTCCATCCACCAAAAAAGTTGTGAGCAATATTTCCACCAATCTCCCAATTCTTCTTACGCCAATCCAATCCTATACTTTGGTTGTGAATGCCATTAGTTATTCCATATTCTTTTCCTACCGTTTCTTCCTGTAACCTTGCATATACTGAGAGTTTATCCGATTTATTTTTCTTTGTGATAATGTTTATTACACCAGCCAAAGCATCTGCACCGTAAATAACTGCCATAGGACCTTCTACAATTTCTATTCGCTCAATAGTGTTAATATCAATTTGGTTGATGTTTATTTCGTTGGAAGTCCCTTGTCTTCCGACCATCGGTAATCCGTCAATTAATATTTTCACATTTTGTCCTTTCATTCCCATCATGGTAATATCAGAACCACCTGTAGCAGCATCTTGCGTAAAGCGAATATTCAATTCATTGCTTAAAACAGTTTGCAAATTTATTGCACCTTGTTTTATAATTCTATCTTTTGTAATAACACGTATTTGGTGTACAGAATTTTTAATAGACTGGGGTTTGTACTGACCAGTTATAACAACTTCTTCTAATTTTTTTTGCTCTGGAATATCATTTTGAGCTATTAAATTTGAGGAAATTAATAAAAGGAAAGGAGTAATTATTTTTAACATATTTGGAAGGATTTTTATCAATGTGCAAATTTGATACAATTACGATAAAGCATTATCATGGTTTTGTAAAGAATAAGATATTGACATTAATATGACATAGGAAATCTGTTTGATTTTTTTTAAATAAGGACATATTAAATTTTAACATAAAAATGTTAAAGAAAATGTTTTATTCGATTAAGTAAAATAACTTACTACTTTATTGTACACATGGCAACAGAAAATAAATCATTTCATACAATTTATAAAGCGCACAGTAATTTGGTGTTCAATTTGGCATTGCAATATGTGCAAAATAACGAGGATGCAGAAGATATCACACAAGAGGTTTTTGTAAAACTTTATCAAAATATAGGGAAATTTGATGGTAGTCAGGCATCCATTAAAACTTGGATTTATAGGATTGCCATTAACCACAGTCTTGATTTTTTAAAGGCTAAGACAGCAAAAAAGCGCTTTGGCTTTATTACATCTTTATTTAATTCAGCTTCCAATGAGCCCATTATTGAAGCATCACATTTCAATCATCCTGGTGTAGCAGCTGAGGATAAAGAAGCTTTACAAAAAATTTATAAATACATAAACGAATTACCAGATAACCAACGAACTGCTTTCATATTGGTTCGTTTAGAAGATAAGAACCAAAAGGAAGTGGCGGAAATTATGGAGACTTCTGTAAAAGCTGTAGAATCATTATTACAACGTGCCAAACAGTCGTTACAAAAAAAAATAAACTTTACCGAAGGATATTTTTAAACATTTCGTTTAATAAAACAATTGAAAATGAAAAATGAATCTTACATATTAAGCAAAGTAAAAAAAGCAGAAGTGCCACCTTATTTATATACTCGTATTATGCAAGGTATTAAAGCCCTAGAGGATAAGAAAGTTCCTTTTAAGTGGAAACTATCTTGGGCCGTTGCAGCTGCATTGTTACTTTTATTTAATGTAATATCTTTTACAGGCGAGGAAAATCGAGATGCTAATAGTCAAGTTCAGACATCTACTGAAAATGTATACGATAATGTTGTAAATGATATTTATCATGACTAAGATTAAATTATTAACCATATCAGTTATTGGGTTAATTGCACTAAATCTCGTTTCTCTTGTGTTGCATTTTTATGATAGACCCCCAAAGCCAATTAATCAAGGATTCCCAAAACCTCAAAATGCTGGTCCAAGAGCAATTATTATTGAAAGACTAAGTTTTGATAGTACTCAGATTAATGCTTATGATCAATTAATATTGGCACATAGGAGAGGGGTAAAGGAAAAAGACAGTTTGTTATCGGCTCTAAAAACTAAATTCTTTCAAACGTTAGTAAACAACGATTCTGCAGAGAAAAAAATAATTGGACAACAAATTTCTGAAGTACAGAAAGCAATTGAAGATGTACATTACACACATTTAATGGCGGTCAAACAACTATGTAAGGCAAATCAGCTTGCAGCGTTTAACAACTTAACGAATGAGTTTGCAGCATTTTTTAGTCCCGAAAAAAGGAGGGATTCGCCTAATGATAAAGGAAGGAGAGGGCTACCACCGCAACCAAACGAGGAAAGAAGAGAGCCACCGCCTCCAGGTGAAGACGATAACAGAAGACCACCGCCACCAGGCGAAGAAGGAATGCCTCCGCCATCTAGGGATGAGAGAAACGATAATAGGCTTGCACTACCAAAGGAAAATAAATAAACTGTCGTATAATAACTTAAATGAAATTAAAATTATGAAAATAAAAATTCAATACCTATTTGTTGCATGTGCAGTATTGCTTGCTAGTTGCAAAAAGCAAAGTTCCACCGATACACCAACTACTCCAATTACAGGTGGTGGTTCTGTTACGGTTCCCTCAATCTATAGCAAGATCTACGGAGCTACAAGTATTACTAATGACGGTACTTTTATTTATATTAAGTCCACTGGTTTGCCCGATCATAAAAGTGTTTATTATCCTACAGGAGACGCTAGTTATGAAGCATTCAGTGGTACAACTTTTGGTGGATTTACATTTGTAAAAAACCCAAATAGTATTGCTGCTAAAACCTACACTTTTAAAATTCCAGTAAATCCACAAGTAAATGCAGCACATCCTGCTACACCTTTGGGGCCAATAGGCGTTGCGGTAAATGGGGTACCATTGTTTAACCAGTATGCAGGCCCTAGCCAACCACTTACAGGAGAGATGGCTTCTTTTGATAAATACTATGGTCACCCTGCTCCAGGAGGTATGTATCATTACCATGTAGAGCCATTGTACATTACTACGGTAAAAGTTACAAAATCATCACTCATAGGCTTCTTATTAGATGGTTTCCCAGTGTATGGTCCAGAAGAAAATGGCGTTGCAGTAACAAATGCAATGCTTGATGCTTATCATGGACATATTGGTGTAACGGCTGATTATCCTGGTGGCATTTATCACTACCATATTACTAGTGCAGATCCTTATATAAATGGAAGTGGTTTTTACGGTACTTCAGGAACTGTTTCTCAATAATGATAAAGCAAGTTTTTATTTTAATGTTATGTAGTTTCCTTTTTGCTTGTAACAATAGCAAAAAGGAAATTATTTTTAAGCCTATCCCAAATAAAATTCCTGAAAATTATGTAGCAGTCACTGATAGTGCTTTAGAAAAAAAGCAGGATATCGTTTATTACAATAGAGGAAAATTTAGCGGTTATGTTTATGCACTCTTTGCGCAAAAGGATACGGAGTTTGTAAAATCTTATGTAAATGGGTTGGAAGAAGGTACTCACAAAAAATGGTATCGCAACGGAATACTTGCTGAAGAAAGATTTTATATAAATGGTAAGAAAGAAGGTATTCACAAAGCATTGTGGGAAAATGGAAAGCCGCAATACGAATTTTCAATATCAAATGATGATTATTGTGGCGAGTTTAAAGAATGGAATACAGCAGGAACTCTCACAAAATCTTTTCATTACAAAAACGGGCATGAAGAAGGAAGCCAAAAGCTTTTTTATGACAATGGAAAAATAAGGTCAAATTATATTATAACAAACGGAAAGCGAGTTGGTTTATTAGGGACTAAAAATTGTGTAAATGTATCGGACAGTATTCTTAAAAAATAGCATTACCATCATTTTTTTAATGTTGTTGATGGGTTGTAAAACAAGTAAGCAAAAATTACTTCCATTTTATAATACGCCAGATTTTACTCCACTCTTTTTTAAAACAGATTTTGAAGTAAAAGATAAAGTGACTCATACAATTTCCGATTTTTCTTTTACAGATCAAAACAATAAAAATATTACACAAAAAAATATTGAAGGAAAAATACATGTAGCCAATTTCTTTTTTACTAGTTGCGGAAGCATTTGCCCTGCTATGATGAAAAATATGAAATTGGTAAATATTGCTTTTGCCAATGATAGCAATGTAGTCATTCTCTCTTATTCTGTTACGCCATGGATAGACAGTGTGGCAAAACTAAAACGCTATGCCACGAATATGGATTTTGACAAACCCAATTGGCATTTAGTCACAGGAAGTAAGGCAAGCATTTATACGCTTGCACGTACATCTTACTTTGCTGAAGAGGATTTGGGCTTTAGTAGGGACAGTACAAATTTTTTACACACTGAGCATTTTTTGCTTATAGATAAAGACAAACATATCCGTGGAATATATAATGGCACACTTCAGTTAGAAGCAGAACAAATGATAGCAGATATTAAGATGCTAAGAGAAGAATGATTTTATTTTAAAATAGTACATGTTTTTTTTTGATGGTTCTTAAATCTTCTCCTTGACGCTAATTTCTTTTTAACTTTGAAATTGATTGTTTTTTGCTCTTTAAATTAGCTTCATCCATTTTCATTCATATATAGTTTCAAACATTATTTTTTGCATTACTTAGCTTTATTTTGACTGGCACTTTTGAATGGATTTTGGTTTAGTGTGATTCGTCATCCGTGCCGTTACTTTAGTATTTTATTGGAATGATAATAACATCCTTCATTTATATAAAAAAAGGTTGGTCAAAATTATAAGTCTTTGCGCCTAAATACTATACAAGTTTTCAATTAATAGTCATATGGTTGCATATTTATCAATACAAATTATTTTTCGATTTATTTTTATTACAAACAATTTAATATTATTTACATTTGAAATATAAAACATCCTAAGAAGCTCCATAATTATAGTAACCTTATCTAACTAAATTACTACCATTAAGTAAATTTATTAATTAACTCTTTTTGTTTTTTGTTATGAATTCAACTACTACTTTTCGTTTGTCGCTTCTATTATCTTTAATTTTTATTTTTTTTGGCGGAGTTATAATGGCTCAAACCAAAGCAAATGAAGTAATGCAAGTTCAACCTGTGTCTGTAGAAACGGTTGAGTCAATAATGGCTAGGCAGGCTTTAGCTCCGCCACAAATAGTAAGGTTAATGCCTGAACATGAAGGCAGGGATGCTGCTGATCTTAAACAAAATCCTTTGTCTAAACCAATTGCCTCTTTCCCGGAAGCAGCCTCAAATCAGCGCAATTCATCAAAACCTACTCCTACTATTAACATAGCTCAAACTCAGGGGCTCACTTTTAATTCAGTTACAGGTCCCACAGAAACAGGCTCTTTTCCTCCCGATGTCATGGGTGCAGTCGGTCCCACTCAATTTATTACTTTTGTAAACGGTAGGTTAAGAAGTTTTAATAAAACAACAGGAGTTGCAGATGGGGTCTTAAATGCCGACCCAAATGTTTTTTTTAATTCAGTAATGACAACTCCTACCTCTTCAAATTTTACATCAGATCCTCGCATA
>JANMFB010000207.1:0-10263 GCA_031377605.1 Ferruginibacter sp. | reverse complement strand
TTCTATAGTTTTAGCAACAATCAATTATAAAATTATTGATGTATTTGGCAGCCCACAAGTTACAAGAGTTACTTCTACAGGCTCAGTAAGTACTAGAAATAATATTATTTGGACAATTGCAGGAGAAAATTCAGATACAAGAAACAGAACTTTTTTTAGAAAATCATCTGTTATAAGTCCTACTACCGACTGGGCTTTATCAAAAGGAACAACTGCTGACAATTCACAATGGAAAATATCAGGCGATAGACTTTGGGATTATACTAACTTAAATTTCCCAACACAATAATTATTTTAGTTTTTTTAACCAATTAATAGATTGCTGAGATTAAGTTCCAAAAAAATAAGACTCAGTTAAATATGTCCAATTTTTTGACATATTAGTTCATTTTCTTGCCATTAAATTACAAGACCTTAGATTAATATTCAAGAAAAATAATGGCAAAAAATATTAAGCTTATGAAATATTTAAAGATCTTATATGTTCAAGTACTTCTTGCCATACTCATTGGTGTATTAATTGGAAATTTTTATCCCTCTTTCGCTGTTCAGTTAAAACCACTTGGAGATGGGTTTATTAAGCTCATAAAGATGATGATAGCACCCATCATTTTTTGTACAATTGTTACAGGTATTGCAGGTATGCAAAATACCAAAAAAGTAGGACGAGTTGGATTAAAAGCCATACTTTATTTTGAGGTGGTAACTACTTTTGCTTTAATTATTGGGTTAATAGTAATCAATATATTAAAACCGGGTGTGGGCATGAATATTGATCCAGCCACATTAGATACAAAATCAGTTGAAAGTTTTATTACAGAAAGTAAAAACCAGTCTATTACAGATTTTTTTCTGCACATCATTCCAGAAAATATTGTAAATGCATTATCAACAAGCAATATCCTTCAGGTATTATTTTTCTCAGTACTACTTGGCTTCGCTTTATCTAAAATTGGAGAAAAAGCTACGCCATTGTTAAAAGGCATACAGTCTTTCGAAACTGGATTGTTTGCTATTATAAAAATAATTATGAAAGTTGCACCATTAGGAGCTTTGGGTGCAATGGCTTTTACTATAGGTAAATATGGTCTTGGATCACTTGCACAATTGGGACAATTGATGGGTTCATTTTACATCACTTGTGTGTTATTTGTTGTAGTTATTTTGGGTGGCATTTTAAAATTCACTGGGTTTAGTATTTTTCGGTTAATTGCCTATATCAAAGATGAATTGCTTATTGTATTAGGCACCTCCTCTTCCGAAGCAGCTTTACCTAGCTTGATGAATAAATTAGAAAAAGTGGGATGTTCTGAGCCGGTAGTTGGCTTGGTTGTTCCTACTGGGTATTCGTTTAATCTCGATGGAACCTCCATTTACCTTACAATGGCAGCAGTCTTTTTAGCACAAGCTACTAACACACCTATGGATATTACACAGCAGATTTCTTTGTTGCTAGTTTTATTACTCACTTCTAAAGGCGCTGCGGGCGTTACGGGAAGCGGTTTTATCGTATTGGCTGCAACCTTACCTACTGTCGGTCATATTCCTGTTGCAGCCATTGCATTAATTTTTGGCATAGATCGATTTATGAGTGAAGGAAGAGCATTAACCAATATCATAGGAAATACAGTAGCAACGATTGTTGTAGCAAAATGGGAAAAGGAAATTGACATGCCACTTGCTAGTAAACTAATTGGCACCAAAAAAAGTCTATCACGTTATTCCCATAAAAAATTATTTGAAAAAGTAGAGGCAGTTACTGAAAGTTAAAATTTATGAAACTGTTCTGTAGGGAAAAACTATTCTGTTAAATGTTATCCTAAACAAACGAACAAATTAAATTTAGTAAATCTTTAAAACATCATATTCTTCGGCTTTAAGGTTGAATGATACCTAATGCAAAGTGATTGGATGCTCAACTAAATGAAAGGCCTCATTTGAATTAGGCTAAAGCGATTATACTTTACAGTTTTATATTAGCATTTCTCAATACAAGTATGACCAACGATAAAAGGAAATCAAACTTTGTATTACATCATTAAGCCCCATTAATAAAAGAATTGAAATGTACAGCATCTAAACAAGGCTTTTTACCTATAATATCTATAGAAAGTGAAGTGGGTTTTCGGAATAATGCAACCGTAGTATTTCTTTTATGCCAATACAATTGGATTATTACGAATAAGCATAAGGTATTATTCTACATTAGACTAAAAATAGCTTAATCATTTTCATAAACTAATTATGAAGCTGAAAGGTATGAAACATATAGAAATCTTGATACAAAAGATTTACTATAAATAAGTTTATAGCTTTTTGCTTAAATATTTAAAACAAAAAAGAAAGAACTACAAATAAATTAAAGGCTGGGTAATCGCTAAATATTTAAAATTGGTATTTGCTTATTTACGCCTTCAACTAATGCAGTAGTCCAACAAACTTTCTTTATAAAACCGTCTTATGAAGCGACAACGTAATTGGACTCTTACGAATACTTAGGCCTAGCAACTATAAAAATAACCCTGCTTAAAACATATAAAGAGATAATCTGAAGCATAAAAAAACGGCTCCAATTTTGGTAGCCGTTTTCTTAATAAGTCAGTTTGATTATAATGGTAAAGGAATTAGCACTCTATCAATAATATGATAAATACCATTTACTCCGTTATTATCTCTTTTGATAGCGTTTGCGGGAACATCTGTAAAAGGTGCACCAGGAACCAATGCAGCAAAACCTGTAAAAGTTAAGCCAGTAGCAACGGGGCCGGTAAAAGTAGCTGTTGCCCTAATACCCGGATGTAGTGCACCGGCAGCAGAACCGTTAACCAAAGTTCTCACAAAAACGCCAGCCGGTGAAGCAGGAACATTTACATTGAAAACCCTAATATTAGGAGCAAAACTTCCAGTTGAATTAGATGCCAAAATATGATATGCAATAATACCTCTTACCTGCTCGGTGGTAACATTATTTGTGTTTAAAAATGCAGGACCTACAGCAACAGCCCCTGTAGCTTGTGTGTTAGCAATTGCTAATTGTGCAGGGGTAGCAGTAGCAGGCGTAACACCCAGAGCCTGCAATGTTCTGCCAAAGACTACGGTATAAATAAAAGTTTGAAAAGCCGCATCACTTGGAGGTAGAACAGTCATATTTAAAATTCCGTAACCCATGAAATAATTCAAAAAATTAGTAGAATCATTATTTGCTTTTACAACTTGACCACTATCAGCTCTTAACAAAGCAGTTCTAAAATAAGTAAGATTTGGCTCTGCATTTATCAATGTTCTTATAGTTGCAGAAGGTGGTGCAGGTATCGTAAATGTATGATGAATTACGCCGTTACTAGCTAATTGATCTACTCCCGTAAGTGGAATATTATTCACATAAGAATTAGGAACGCCTTTTGCAATGGTTAGTGTCATTCTTACAAATGGATTTGCAGGATCTAATTGAATTTGTGAAGGCAAAGGATAGTTAGGAAACTGTGTAGGTATAGCACTAGATGGATATAATTGACCAATAGTAAGATATTGTATGATACCTGCTGCAGAAGCTACAGGTAAAGAGGAATTTATAAAACCATAAAATGAAGCGTCAGGTGCAGTTAATGGAACAGCTCCTCCAGAAGCAGCATTTACAAATATTTTCATACCTGCATTATCTACCGCAAACACAGTAAATTTTCTTGTAGAATCACTTAACAAAGGAAGTAAGCCAGATCTTACTATAAGCCTATAAAACATCGTATCTGATGGGTTAGCCGCTATTGTTGCACCAATATTACCAGCGTTTGCAGAATAGGGCGCAGATACAATTGGAGCAAATGTTTCTAAATTCTTATTACAAGAAGATAGCACAAACATACTTACAACAAGTGCTAACGAAGCAATCTTTATTTTGTTATTTAATTTTTTCATTGTTTTTATTTTTAAAATAAATTATAGTATTGGATTAATAAACGTTATAACCGAAGCTTACATAATACAAGCCACCTACTTGAGAGTTACCAATGGCGTTATAGTAGTATTGGTTAAACAAATTATTGGCACCAAATTTCAAGATTGATTTTGTTGTAGGTAATCTAAAACTTAACTGAGCATCCAAAGTTTGAACATCTGGCAAGTTACCATTTGCAAAATCACCTTGGTAGAAGAAACCTTGTTGCCACCTGTAAGCTAAACTAGCTCCAAAACGTTTCTCAAAACCAAATGCAGTATTACCAACTGATATGTTTGCTTTGTATTTTGGAGCATTAAAGTAAGCTACAAAATTTGCAGGGACATCGCTCAATACATCAGAGGCTAGGTTTGCAGACACAGTAAAGTTGCGTGGTAATCTATAATCACCACTAACACCGAAACCATAAGTTTTTACTTTATCCGAAGCATTTACTGGTACTGAAATGCCAGTCCTTTTTGAACTTACTTTAACAGAATCTGCTGTATTACCTAAACCAGATAAACTTTGGAAGGTATTTTGACGAGCAAGGAAATCTTTATATTGCCCAAAGTAGCCGTATGCATCTATTAACAACTTCCCTTCCATTAACAACCCCTTATATCCAAATTCAAATGAACTTAAAGATTCAGGTTTGATAGTAGGCGCATTAAAAAGTACAGGAGTACCTGCTGCTACACTCTCTACAGTATAAAGGGGATTTGTAGCTGTTCTTAGGTAACTAGCAAAAGATTTATCTCCACCTACCAATCGTGTAGATCCAACAACTAAATTAATAAATTGCTGTTGTGTAGTAGGAAAACGATACGCGGTTTGATAAGATAAACGAAGGTTATTGTTTTCTTTCACGTTATAAACTGCTGTAACTCTTGGTGTAAATCTACCTGAAAAGTTTTCATTTTTATCGTATCTTCCTGATGCTGTAACTTTCAATTTATCTGTTACTGCTCTTGTAGCTTGTAAGTAAGCACCAAACTCACTAATATTTATTCTACCTGCAGTATCTGCAAACAATGTACCTGCGGAATTTAACACGTACCTTCTATAATTTGCTCCTACTAAGATATCAGCATACTTTTTTGTGTATTCAGAAAAGTTGTAATTACCTTCTAGGCTATATAAATCTGACTTGTCTAGCAACTGTCCACCACCTTTGGATATTGGTGTTTTGCGTATTGCATCGTATGCATTTGTTAAGGCAGGTGTTCCAGCTTTAGGCCTTCCAACATCTGCTAGTGCTCTTGCAGCCTGGTGTGCATCAAAATCATTTACACCGTTCATGCGATCACTTAAATATTTAAAAGCATATTGACCATACCAAGTTGGAGAACTTTTCCAAGTTTCATTAAACAATCTTGTTGTTGCAGTAGCATTATAAGATTCTCCTGAATTTTCTTGGGTTGTAAACGCTCTAAAGAACCATTTTTTATTTGTAAGTTCAAATTTATATTGAGCTATTTTAAAATCCTTTAACGAATAACGATCACTACCAGTATAAATAGTATTACCTGTACCAAAATAACCAGCTAATATAGCTTCTGTTCCTCTAGGCAACTTGTAGTGAAGTGAACCCGTCAACTTAAAATTTGTAGTATTTGGATTTAACAACTCACTCTCTGTGTAACCAGTACGAGATACATTGATAGGATTTGGGAGATTTGATGCAATAAAACTAGCTGCTCCGGGAAGACCTGCAGCTATAGTACTGAAAACCGCACTCTTAATATCAATAGTAGTTTCGTCTCCATATACATTAACACCATCATAGTTAGGATCAGTTCTTCTGTCTCCAGCTATCACGCTACCAGTGGTACCTAATCTGCTATAATTTCTTTGGTCTGCACCTAACCAATCTTTAGCTTGAATTAATTCAGTATTAATTTTAAAAGCAAATTTCTCTGATACTTTTTTAGCCCACCTTACATTCCAGTTATAATAAGGAGAAGTTGGTCTTTGGCGTTTGTCAGTGTGCATGATACCAGTTTTTACTAAAAAGGAAACTCCTTGGTATTTGAAAGGATTTTTACTGTTCATTAAAAGTGTACCATTCATACCACCTGGTCCATATAATGCAGACGATGCACCCGATAACAGTTCAATATTATCTACATCCAATTCGCTTATGCCAATAATTGATCCAACAGAGAAATTTAATCCCGGAGCTTGGTTATCCATACCATCTACTAATTGATTAAATCTTGCATTACCACTACTATTAAAACCACGTGTGGTAGGTGTTTTAAATGTAAGAGAAGACGTTGTAACGTCAACACCTTTTAGTGCAAGCACCACATCATAGAAGTTTGCAGCAGGTGTATTTCTAATAGCTGCGGCACTTACTCTTTCAATAGAAACAGGGGATTCCAATATCTTTTGTGAAACACGAGTAGCTGATACAACTATCTCCTGCCCAAGCGCATTGTTTGGAATAAAACTTACATCATTATTAGTTGATGCAGATGATACAGTTATTTCTTGTGAATTATAACCCACAGATGAAAAAACTATCGTTACAGGAAAAGATTTGGCAGTCACTGTGTATCCACCTTTATCATCTGTAAATGTTCCTGTTTCAGAACCCTTAATAGTAACTGAAACTGCAGGTACTTTTTCTCCTGTGGTACTGTTTTTTACAGTACCGTTAACCTTTACATTTTGGGCAAACACTGCTACTGTAAGCAGATTGGCTAGAACAATAGTAACCAAATAGCTTGTGAACTTTCTCATATAGATTGTTTTCGTTTAGAATTTGGCGGCAAATTAAGTATTGTTTACCTTATTTGAAACTTTATTTTTTAACGTTATGTTAGTATTTAGATAATCACCAAAGCATTTATTATGAAATTACAGCCTAATTTAGCATTATGAGTCCATTTAATTTCGAAAATCAAACAGCTTTTTATAGCGGAAAAGTTAGAGACGTTTACACCATAAACAAGAATATTTTGTTGATGATAGCTAGTGATAGACTCTCCGCTTTCGATGTAATATTACCTAAGCCCATTCCATTTAAAGGTCAAGTTCTTACTGAAATAGCTGCTTATATGCTAGAAAATTGTAGAGATATTTGCCCAAATTGGCTCTTAGAAACACCCGCACCCAATGCTAGTATAGGTAAAAGATGTGATCCTTTTGCAATAGAAATGGTAGTAAGAGGAAATATTACAGGGCATGCATGGCGAACATACAAAGAGGGAAGAAGACTACTTTGTGGTGCATCAATGCCTAATGGAATGAAAGAAAATGATTTTTTTCCTACACCGATTATTACGCCAAGTACAAAAGCTACCGAAGGCCACGACGAGGATATAAGCAAAGAAGAAATAATTGAAAAAGGTTTAGCAACAAAACAAGAATGGGAGATTTTGTCAAAATATGCACTCGGATTATTCGAAAGGGGTAAAGAATTAGCTGCAAAACAAGGATTAATATTGGCAGATACGAAATATGAATTTGGAAAAATAGGAAATGAAATTTATTTGATGGACGAAATTCATACCCCAGATAGTTCACGTTATTTTTATGCAGAGGGCTTTGCAGAAAGGCTTTCAAGAAATGAAAAACAAAAACAACTAAGCAAAGAATTTGTAAGAGAATGGCTTATAGAAAATAATTTTATGGGCAAAGAGGGACAAGTGGTACCTGAAATGACTGAAGAAAAAATAAAGGAAATAAGTAACCGCTATATTGAATTGTTTGAACAAATAACAGGGCAACAATTTGTACCAAAAGTGTTAGACCATGATACGCTTTACAATAAAATAACAGAAGATTTAAGAAAATATAATATTCAAGCACATTAATAACGGCACAATATTTGGAGATTTGCATTTTAAATTACTTTATGGACAAATCTACATTTATACTTGGCTCTATAGCAGCTGTTATTATTATTGCAGGCGTTTCTATGTTTGTTGCCAAAAGAGCAAGAAACAAACGTAAAAATACGCTTGAGACTCAAGTGACGCCAAATGTGTTTGAGAAAATAGCACTACAATTCTCAGATAAAATATCTGCAGAACTTGCAGCAGCCGAAAAGAAAATTCGCTCCGTTGTGGGGGCAGAAGAAAAAAAATCTTCAGATACCGACAAAGAATTAGGAATGTATTTTTAAAATTACTTTACTTTCAGATTAGGCATTCTTTGTCTAGATTTATTGAAAACCATATTTCCTTTATCTATACCTTTTCTTAATTCTTTTTGTTCCTCTAAAGGTAATGAATGCACCTCTTTGCATTGATTGCTACAACACCCATTCATTTTCCCTTTACAACTTTCGCATTGTATAAAAAGCAAATGACAAGCATCATTTAAGCAATTGGTATGTGTATCTGCAGGTTCTCCACATTGGTGGCACTGGGCAATTACTTCATCTGTAATGCGCTCCCCTAGCCTATCATCGAATACAAAATTCTTTCCATGGAATTTATTAGTATAGCCTTCCTCTTTTACAATATTGGCATAATTAATTATTCCTCCTTCTAAATGATACACATTTTTAAATCCGTTGTGCAACATATATGCGCTTGCTTTCTCACATCGTATACCACCAGTGCAATACATAATGATGTTTTTATCTTTTGAATCGTGCAACATTTCTATAGCCATTGGCAGTTGTTGTCGAAATGTATCGCTTGGAATCTCAATGGCATTTTCAAAACGTCCCACTTCATACTCGTAATGGTTTCGCATATCAACCACCACTGTATTTTCATCATTGGTTAGTTCATTGAACGCTTGAGCATTTACGTACTTGCCTTTGTTGGCCATATTAAAATTTTCATCCTTTATTCCATCCGCTACTATTTTATCTCTCACTTTTATTTTTAGCACCCAAAAACTTTTGCCTCCTGCAGGTCGCATATTTTCTTCTGCTTCCTGTTGCACAGCTATATTAAGTCTCAATGATTCTAGTCCATGTGTTTTTTCTATCACTTCTTTAAATGCAGCTACATTACTTTCAGGGCAACTTACTTGTGCGTTTATACCTTCATGGGCTAAGTATATCCTTCCAAATACTTTTATTGCTTCTAGGTTTTTATACAACTCATCTCTAAATAGTTTAGGATCTTCTATAAAAAAATAGCGGTAAAAGGAAATGGTAATGCGTGGCTCTGTTTCTAGCAACAGCATTTTTTTAAGCTCGGTTTGGCTTAAGCGATTGTGTAATACTGGCATAACTATAAATTTGAGTGGATGCTTGCAGGGCAAACCAAATTAAGATACAAAAGTACTTCAAAGTTAGAAAAGAAAAAAAATGAGCTTATTATAGTTTGAAAAAAAGAAAATCACCAGGATGATAAAAATTAAAATTCTATAGTTGTGATTTAATTTCTTCTGTATTTGAAGAATGAATATTTTCATTTGCATTTTCACCAATTCGCTCTATTTCATCATACATATCAACATGATTTTTCTTCCATGTTTTCTTAAGGAGGTAATAAAATATGACACAAAAAAATAAACCGAAAGGAAGAGCTATAATGCCCAAAAGTAGGCTATTACCTGTATTATCTTCAAATAATTCAGGCGTTAGAAATCCTAATATAACACCACCAAAAGCTGTACCAGCATAGTAAACAACTATTCCTAAAATTCCAAATCCCCATTTGCTCTTATCGTATTGTACTGCTAAATCTGCAAAGTTTTTCCAAATAAAGTAAATGAGTAAAATACCAAGCATAACATTTCAATTTAAGATTGCTAATTTGATAAAGATATACATAACAAATTTATTTTTTGAATTGAATTTATAAGAGGAAAAACTTTTTATAAAATAAACATATCAGTACAAAAAAATAATCTCGATAATCAGAAAATCAGATTTAACTTCACAAAAAAATACTTATGATACAAAGCAAAGGATATGCAGCAAAAAGCCCAGAAACGGATTTAGCAGCATGGGATTTTGAAAGAAGAGCAGTGGGACCAAATGATGTGCAGATAGAAATTTCTTTCTGTGGGGTTTGCCATTCAGATTTACATCAAATTAAAAATGATTGGTTTCCTGGTATTTTCCCTATGGTGCCGGGTCATGAAATAGTTGGAAAAATTATTTCAGTAGGAGAAGCAGTTACCAAATTTAAAAATGGAGATCTTGCAGGTGTTGGTTGTATGGTGGATAGCTGCGGTACTTGCGAAAACTGTAAAGAAGGAATAGAGCAATATTGCTTTAATGGAAATGTTGGTACTTACAACGCAAAGGGAAAAGATGGCTTACCAACTTATGGAGGCTATTCAAACAACATTGTTGTAAGTGAAGATTTTGCTTTGCATATTTCTGATAAATTATCCTTGGCTGCTGTAGC
>JANMFB010000150.1:0-2483 GCA_031377605.1 Ferruginibacter sp. | reverse complement strand
ATTAAAAGTAAAAACAATTTTATAAGTGCCTGGTAGCACATCATCACCGCCAATTTCTGCAGCGTTTGGTTTTGGTTTCTCCGAGTTAGGGTATCTTAATCCTTTCTCATCCATTCTCCAATATTTCTTATTGTAACCACTATCAGCAGGCCATTCTAGGGTTCTTATCAATTCATTTTGTGCTGTATAAAATTTTGCAACAACAGTGTCTTTTTTCAATTCTACCATGGTAGTAGGCAAAGAATCTTTTTTTATTTTTAGTGTTGCAAGCGAATCTGTCTTTGGCTTACCTTCAATTTTTGCATAAAAATTTATTGCAGCGCCTCTTCTTTTATTCGTTGCATCCCACACCCCCCAAGTACTCCATTCATAACCGGGTGCATTTTTGTAGGTAACTTGGTAAGCATCATTGTTTGCAAAGGCTATAAATTTTTTGGTCAAGGATCCTTTTTGTGCAGCAAGTTTTCTTAGCGGACGAATATCATCCAACACATACATTGCTCTGCCAAAAGTAGCGATACATAAATCCGCTTCTCTTTCTTGTATGGCTAAATCATAAGTACTCACACTTGGATAACCATTTTTAAATTGTTGAAATGTAGTTGCATTATCAAAACTTATCCAAAGACCTTGTTCTGTTCCTACAAAAATTAAATTTGGTTCTGTAGGATCCTGCAAAACACAAAGCGCATAGCCTTTTACATTTTTGTTTTCTAAAATGTTGGTCCAAGTATTGCCGTAGTCAGTAGTTTTAAAAATCATTGATGCAAAATTCCCTCTGCGGTAATCATTGGCTACAACCAATGCCTCTCCTGCATTGTAGCGGCTTGCACGTAATTGAGGTAGCCAAGCACCTTTTGTAAGTCCAGTAATTTTGGATGATAAGTTTGTCCAAGTTTTTCCGCCATCTTTTGTAAGTTGTACATTTCCATCATCTGTTGTAACCCAAATCAAATCTTTATTTAATTTACTTGTTTCTATAGCTAGTATGGTACAATGATTTTCTGCACCCGTAATATCAATACTTATACCACCATTTTTACTTTGATCTATTTGAGCACTATCATTATTGGTTAGATCGGGGCTTATGGTAACCCAACTTGCACCTTTATCTTTACTCTTATGTACAAATTGGCTACCATAATAAATCGTTTTTTTATCAAATGCATCTTGAGCAATTGCAGCATTCCAATTGAAACGTAGCATATTCTTATTTACTGTATTTGCTACACTTGGTGGTTGTATTTTCCACTTTTCTCCATTTAAAATATTATATCTTCCAAGGTCTCCTTCTTGGCTCATGGCATAAATCCAATTTGCATCTTCAGGGTCTGGCATTACATCAAAACCATCGCCACCCCAAAGGCTTTCCCAATAATAATTTTTTATACCACCATTCGTCCACGTATACGAAGGCCCTCGCCAGCTTCCATTGTCCTGCATGCCGCCCATTACGTTGTAGGGAATTTCATTATCTACATTTACATGATAAAATTGACCTACAGGAATTTTTTCATCGAACAACCAATTTTTGCCTTTATCTCTTGTGATACCAATCCCCCCATCGTTTCCATCAATAATAAAACTTGGGTCTAATGGATTTATCCAAAACGCATGATGGTCAGGGTGGATGCCATTATAAGGTATTACAGTTTTAAAACTTTTACCTGCATCTTCGCTCATACTCACCGTCTGGTTTATTAGCCACAAACGATTTTCATTTTTTGGGTCTGCAATTACATCTTGAAAATAAAAACTTCTATTGGCAGTGTATGCAGGATCCTCATTTACTTTTTCCCAATTTGTTCCTCCATCATCACTTTTATATAATGCACTTTTTGTACTTTCTATTAATGCATAAACTCTGTTTGGCATATCGTGGCAAATAGTAATTCCAATACGACCATAATCGCCAGTCGGTAACCCACCTTCGCCATTTAATTTTTTCCAGGTTTTGCCCGCATCTAAGGTTACATATAATCCACTGCCTTTTCCTCCACTGCTAAAACTCCAGGGTGTACGATTGTGTTGCCACATAGCTGCAAATATTTTGTTGGGATTTTTAGAATCCATAATCATATCTGCTACACCACTAGTATCGTTTGTGTATAAAACTTTCGTCCACGTATCTCCACCATCCGTTGTTTTAAAAACGCCACGTTCGCTGTGTACACCATAAGGATTGCCAATTGCACCTGCATATACCACATTAGGATTTGTAGGGTCAATAATTATTCTGTGTATGTTTCTTGTTTTTTCCAACCCCATACATTTCCAAGTTTTTCCAGCGTCTATACTTTTGTAAATACCTTCTCCAATACTTATAGAGTTACGTGGGTTACCTTCTCCGGTACCTACCCAAACTATGCTAGGGTTACTTTGGCAAATAGCAATTGAGCCAATATTTTGAATGGGTTGTTCATCGAAAATTGGTTTCCAATCATTGCCTGCATTTTCTGATTTCCATACGCCACCACTTGCTG
>JANMFB010000142.1:0-3548 GCA_031377605.1 Ferruginibacter sp. | reverse complement strand
TCTACATCTTTTATTTGTTTTCCTACACCTGGTATCATACCCATTAAGTCTTTTATGTTACCCATCTTTTTTATTTGCCCAAGCTGGGTTTTAAAATCTTCAAAATCAAATTGATTCTTTCTGATCCTCTTTTCCAGTTTTGCTGCTTCAGCTTCATCAAATTGCTCTTGTGCCTTTTCTACTAAACTCACAATATCTCCCATACCAAGAATACGCTGTGCCATACGCTCCGGGTAAAAAACATCCAAAGTATCCATCTTCTCACCACTGCTCATAAACTTTATAGGCTTATTCACCGTGTAGCTAATAGATAATGCAGCTCCACCTCTTGTATCACCATCTAATTTAGTTAATACAACACCGCTAAAATCTAACCGCTGGTTAAAAGCAGCCGCAGTATTCACAGCATCTTGCCCTGTCATACTATCAACAACAAATAAAATTTCTTGTGGGCTCACCGCATCTTTTATGTTAGCTACTTCTGTCATCATCACTTCATCTACAGCTAAGCGACCAGCAGTATCTATAATGAGTACATTTTTATTTTTTGCTTTAGCTTCTTTTATGGCATTTTGTACAATCGTTACAGCATTTTTATTTTCTCTTTCACTATAAACATCAACGCCTACTTGCCCACCAAGTACTTCCAACTGATCAATGGCCGCAGGCCTGTAAATATCAGCAGCCACAAGCATCGGCGATTTTCCTTTTTTTGTTTTAAGGTAACTTGCGAGCTTTCCACTGAAAGTGGTTTTACCAGAGCCTTGTAAGCCTGCTACTAATATTATTGCAGGGTTACCATTAATATTAAACTCACTTTCCTTACCACCCATAAGCGTAGTAAGTTCATCTTGCACAATTTTTACCATTTGCTGCCCAGGATTCACAGCAAGCAATACTTTACTGCCTAAGGCAGTTTCCTTTACTTTATCGGTAAACTCTTTTGCAATTTTGTAATTCACATCGGCATCTACCAATGCTCTGCGTATATCTTTTACTGTGTTGGCAATATTGAGTTCGCTTATCCTCCCTTCGCCTTTAATATTCTTAAAGGCTGCTTCTAATTTTTCGCTTAACGAATTGAACATAAAAAAAATTTAATCTAACTTTTAAATACTAAACGCTGTATCAATAATTTGGGCTTGTTCTTTTGCATGTATTTTGGCATAGCCAGATGCAGTTGATGCACTTGCTTTTCTACTTATTATGTGGAAATTTATATTTTCTACATTCATACGTAAATAAGATGCTGCACCCATATTTTGAGGCTCTTCTTGAACCCAATGCCAAATGGCTTTACTGTATTTTTTGTACAACAAATCAAGTTTGTTTTGCGGCAATGGGTACAATTGCTCTAGCCTAATAATAGCTACATCACTGCGATAATCCTTTTCTTTTCTTTCTGCAAGATCAAAATAAATTTTACCTGTGCACATCAATACTTTTGTTACAACTCCCTCATCTTTTACACCAATATCATCATATACTTCAATAAACCCACCTTCGGTAAATGCTGATATATTACTGTAAGTTGCAGGCAAACGTAAATTAGCTTTTGGCGAAAAATTTACCAATGGTTTTCTAAATGGCCAAGCCAATTGTCTTCTCATCATATGAAAGAAATTTGCAGCCGTGGTAATGTTTGTCACCACCATATTTAATTCTGCACATTGTTGCAGAAAACGTTCCATTCTTGCACTGCTATGCTCAGGCCCCTGCCCTTCGTACCCATGAGGTAGCAATAAAGTAATACCATTCATACGCTGCCATTTTGTTTCTGCAGCACTTATAAATTGATCTATAATAATTTGTGCTCCATTTACAAAATCTCCAAACTGGGCTTCCCACAATACTAGAGAGTTGGGATTTGCCATATTATAACCATACTCAAAACCTAGAACTGCGTACTCACTTAGTAAAGAGTTGTAAATTCTAAAAGGTGACTGTGTTTCTGTAAAATGATTTAATCTATTGTAACCTTCGTTTGTAACTTCATCGTATATTACTGCGTGCCTATGACTAAATGTACCTCGCTTTACATCTTGTCCGCTCATGCGAACGTCCTTTCCATCTAGCAATAAACTTCCATACGCCATCAATTCGGCTGTAGCCCAATCTATTTTTTTATTATCAATAAATAATTTCTTTTTATCGTCTAACAATTTTTCAACTTTCCTCAGTGGTTTAAAATTATCAGGATATTTCATCAATCCTTCAAATAATACATTTACTCGCTCTTCAGTTATTGCAGTAATGGGAGAATTTAAAAAATCATCTGCTGTAGCTTTTCTTAACTGTTTCCACCATTCTTCTGGTTTTTGGTATGCATATGGAAGTGGATTTTGTTTTACTTCATCTAATCTTTCTTGCAATTCTGCTAAGAATTTTTGCTCCATTTCTTTCGCTAAATCCTTTGCTTCAGGCTCACCATTTTCCATTAAAAATTGTGTGTAAACTTCTCTAGCATTAAGATGTTTATCTATTAAACTATATAATTTTGGTTGTGTAAATTTGGGCTCATCCCCTTCGTTATGTCCGTGCCTGCGAAAGCAAACCATATCAATAAAAATATCGCTATTAAATTCTTGCCTATACCTTGTTGCAATTTGGCTCACTTTCAAAACCGCCTCCGGATCATCTCCGTTTACATGCAACACAGGAGCTTGAACCATCGCGGCGGCGGATGTACAATAATCTGCACTTCGAGCATCGTCAAAATCTGTAGTAAAACCAATCTGATTATTTATAACAAAGTGAACAGTACCACCAGTATAATAACCGGGTAAATTACTCATTTGTAAAATCTCATAAACCACACCTTGCCCTGCAACAGATGAATCTCCATGAATAAGAACCGGTAATATTTTATCGAAATCGCTGTTATATAAAACATCTGCCTTGCTGCGAGCATAGCCTAACACAACAGGATCTACAGTTTCTAAATGGGATGGATTGGGACATAATTTTAAATTCATTTTTTTTCCTGCAAACGTATCTACCTGAGTACTAAAACCAAGGTGATATTTCACATCCCCACTTCCCATAGTTGTATCTGGTGTGGCTGTACCTTCAAACTCAGTAAAAATTTGTTCATATGTTTTACCCATTACATTGGCAAGCACATTTAACCTTCCTCTATGAGCCATCCCAATTACAGTTTCTTGTACATTATTGTCAGCAGCTATATTTATTATAGCATCCAAAGCTACAATAGTACTCTCCCCACCCTCTAAACTAAAACGCTTTTGACCAATATATTTTGTATGCAAAAACTTTTCAAACATTACGCCTTCATTCAATTTCTGAAGAATACGTTTCTTAACTTCTAAACTAAGCGGTTTGTGAAACTCAATCTCCATTTCATTAGACAACCATTGTATTTTTTTTATGTCGTTTAATGCACTGTACTCTACTCCGACATGATGGGTGTAAGATTTTTTTAAGTGTGCAACGATGTTCTCTAAACTAGATTTTCCAAGGCTTAAAAATTTACCTGCTTCAAATTCCGTTGTCAAATCTGTATCGCTGAGGTTAAAATTTTCCAATGC
>JANMFB010000103.1:0-2856 GCA_031377605.1 Ferruginibacter sp. | reverse complement strand
GTTATTTTTACTTGATTTTTTACCAAAGACTCACTTAGGTTTTTCAAATTCTTTTCTTCGGTTGAACTATTCATTTTTTTACTTTCATCCTGCTTATTTTTCGAATCTAATTTGCTTTGAGTAGTATTACTAGAATTTAGTAAAATGGTATTTTGATCAAGTCCTTCTTTTTTATTATTTGCCAAATCATCAGTTAATGGACTTTGGGTAGTACTATTATTTGCTTGTGAGATTAATTTAATAGTTGGGTTTGTAATATCAGTTGTTCTAGAAATAACTATATCGCTTGTATTGGTATTATTTTGTTGAGATGATAAAATAAGCGTGTTGTTTTTGTAAGTATTTTTAATTGTTTGTAGGCTTACATTATTAGTTGTTTGATTCTCGATTTTTTCATCAACATTGTCAAAGTTTGTTTTAACTCGTTTATGAATTACCCTATTTGTATTTTGAATTGAAATATTTGATGATGTGGCGGTATTGTTCTTTAAATTTTCAACTATCGGCTCTATTGAAGCAATAGGTTTAGTTGATGATGAATTATTAGAGGCTAAGAAATTTCCAAGTGTTTCTTTTTGTTTTAAAAAAGTAGGTGTTTGTTCTTTATTTAGGTCTGCTATTTGATTTTTTGAAGCAGTTACTGATTTACTTATGTCGTTGTTGTTAGAGATGCCAATGTGTAAAATAGCAACTAAAATAATTAAACAAACTGCAATAGAAGGCCACTTCCTGTCCGGGTGCATGTGGTTGTATATGCTGTACCACACTTTCCTTTGAGGTACCATTCGAAATTCATCGATGCTCTCTCTAAGAAAATGTTCAAAATCGTTTCTATAATTGTTCTGTTCCATCTTATTTCTATAAAAATCTTTTCAAAATCATTTAAATTACTGTAATAGATTTAGTATAGTTGTATTTAAATTGATTTTTGTCAATAATATTTTTCTTTATTAATATTCCTTCTAACATGGCTCTTGCCCTAGTATATTGACTCCTACTTGAGCTTTCTGCAATCTCTAAAATTTCTCCTATCTCTTTATGGGAGTAGCCTTCTATCGCATATAAGTTTAAAACAGTTTTATAGCCAACAGGCAACATTCTAATACACTCTACAATTTGTTTGGCCTGCAATAGACTTGGTACATAATCCGTATTTGTGTGGAATTCATTTGCATAAACCAAGTCTACTGTTTCAGAAAATTTTTTATTTTTTTTGAGAACATTTATGCATGTATGTACTACGATTCTCCGAATCCATCCTTCAAGTGCTCCTTCGTTTCTAAATTGATGAAGTTGTGAAAATATTTTAATAAAACCTTCCTGCAACATATCTTCCGCATCTTCCCTGTTTTTTGCAAAACGATAGCACACAGCAAGCATTCTTGAACTGAAACGATCATAGAATGCTTCCTGCGCAGCGGCATTATTTTTTATACTCCCTTCTAGCATTTGTTCTTCTGTCATAGAAGTCTGTTTAGTGCACCACTAATTTAGACAATTTTGTTTGTATTTCTGCTGCTTTCTCGGATAAACTGAGTTTAGTACAGAATTTGTCTTAATTACAGATGAAGTGAAAATCCTAATGAAATAGTAAAAAGAACCATACCTATTTCAAAAAGTCATTTTCATGTTTTTTATAGTACTTACATATTTTCTGCATGGGGCAAGTGTCACATTTGGGTTTACGAGCTATGCATGTGTATCGTCCATGTAAAATGAGCCAATGGTGAGCTTTGTGAACATACTCGGAAGGTATATGCCTAATAAGTTGCTTTTCAGTAGCGTTTGGAGTTTTTGCGCCTACAGTTAGTCCAATTCGAGCGCTTACCCTAAATACATGGGTATCTACGGCCATATTTGGCTGTTCATCAATTACACTAGTAACTACGTTTGCTGTTTTACGCCCTACTCCTGGGAGTTCTATCAGTTCATCTACCGTCATTGGTACTTCACCGTTGTATTTTTTCATGAGTAATTTACTCATGCCTGCAAGGTGTTTTGCTTTATTATTTGGATAAGAAATACTTTTTATAAGTTTGAAAATTTGTGGCACTGAAGCTTTACTCATGCTGGCAGCATCGGGATATTTTTCAAAAATGAATGGTGTGGTAAGATTTACCCTTTTATCTGTGCATTGTGCAGATAAAATGACTGCTACAAGTAATTGAAAAGGATCATCATAAATCAATTCTGTTTCTGCTTCTGGCGAATGTTCTAGGAAATAATTTATTAAGAATTTGTACCTTTCTGCTATTTTCATTTTGTGGAAGGGCATTAAAAAACCCGTATCAAAGATACGGGCGTTAGCATTTTAATGTTTTATTAAAGATAAATCTCTACTCCTTGTTTAGAATAATTTAAAATATTATCCACCGAGCGTTCGTCCGGGGATATCAATTTTATTTTATCCAATTTAGATTTTACGGCATATAGAATATTTAATCTTTCTTGTAATTCTTCATTACTTAACAAAAGTTGATGTAATAGCCTAAATTTTTCAGGAGTACATTCTTTATACATGTATTGAAGAAGGTCGTCCTGTGTTACATTCATCATAATGGGGTTATTATGTTAAAAAAATCTCTTCCTCTATTAAACGGAAGTTCTTCTACATTATTGTAGAAATAACATATTTTTTTATTCAGTATCTGTAATGAATAGATCTTCATTATCTTTCTTCATGTAAAACTTTTCCCTAGCATATTTTTCTATGGAACTTGCGTCTGTTTTTAATTGACTTAGTTCCTTTCTTGTATTTAAAATTTCTTTTGTAAGATGCTTTTCACTAGTTTTTAAGTCTTTTAATTTATTAGTATTAGACATCATAAAACTAAGATCCTTATTATCAAAAAATAG
>JANMFB010000096.1:0-3908 GCA_031377605.1 Ferruginibacter sp. | reverse complement strand
TTATTTTTTTCATATGCTGCCATTTCACAAATTAAAGCTACTGCACTTACCGCATCTTTATCTCTTATTTGGTCTCCAATCATTAACCCAAAACTTTCTTCGCCACCAATAATATAATTTTCTTTGCCTTCTTTTTCTTTTATGAGCGATGATATCCACTTAAATCCTGTGAGTACATTATAACAATTTACGCCGCTTGCTTTTGCAATTACATCAATCATATCGGTTGTAACAATTGTTTTTACTACCATATCATTTGGCTGAGCAATACCTTTTGTTTTTCTTGCTTCAATCATATAATTAAAAGCAAGCAAAGCGGTCTGATTTCCGTTCATTAATATCCATTCTCCTTTATCATTTTTTACGCCAATGCCTACTCTATCTGCATCAGGATCTGTTCCCAACAATATATCTGCATCCAAAGCTGCGGCTTGTACTAAGCCCATACTCATTGTTTCCTTCTCCTCAGGGTTTGGATAATTTACTGTTGGGAAATTTCCATCTGGCGTAGCTTGCTCCTGCACAATATGCACATTTGTAAAACCCAATTGTGCCAATGCGTCTGGCACAAGCATTATACCAGAGCCATGTATGGGTGTGTAAACAATTTTTAAATCCTTTTGGGCTTCACATACATCGGGATAAACACTCAAACCTTTTACCATCTCTAAATATGCTGCATCTGTTTCTTTACCAATGATGGTTATATTTTCTTCCCCACCATTCCATTTTACATCATCTACACTAGCAATTTTTTCTACTTCTATAATAACATTTTTATCGTGTGGTGGTACCATTTGTGCTCCATCATCCCAATATGCTTTATAACCATTGTATTCTTTTGGGTTGTGGCTTGCCGTGCAAACAACTCCTCCTTTGCAACCATAATGACGAATAGCAAAACTCAACTCAGGTGTTGGGCGTAAACTTTCAAATAAATATACTTTTACACCATTGGCTGCAAAAACATTGGCAGTGATTTCCGCAAATGTTCTACTATTGTTTCTACAATCATGTGCTACTGCAACACTTACATCTTTGCCAAAACATTGCTTTAAGTAATTGGCATAACCTTGTGTTGCCATACCAATGGTGTATTTATTAATACGGTTGGTACCAATACCCATTATGCCACGAAGGCCACCGGTACCAAACTCTAGGTTGCGATAAAATGCATCAGCAAGACCATCTTTATCATCTTTTTGTAAATTCTTTATACTTTCTTTTGTTGCTTCATCGTAGTTACCATTAAGCCATTTCTGTATATTTTCTTCAATTATTCCATTCATTGTTTAATTATTTAACATCTTTAAATTATAATAATCGTAAGTTATAAAAACAGAACTATTATTTTTGTTTTTTATTGATGAATTTTTTAAAATATTCAATATTACTGATGAAGCGAAAACCTACTTTCAATTCTTTATTATCTTTTTTGTTCATTCTATTATATCAATCATTTGCTTCTGCACAAATTAATATTAGCGATACAATTATACCATATAATACAAGCAAGGAAATTTCACAAAATATCACAGGAAAATTAGCGAATAATAATATTGTTCCTTTTCAAATTAAAGAATATCCCTTCAATAAAAAACGAGTAATTGGAGTAGCAGTGACCAATGTTGTTGCGTACAGTGGTATTATGGTTGGGCTTAATGCAGCTTGGTACAAAGGTTATCCAAGATCCAAACTTCATAGTTTCGATGATAACAAAGAGTGGTTACAAATAGATAAAATTGGTCATGCCTTGAGTGCATACGCAGAAAGCAAGGCTAGTATGGAAGTGTGGCGTTGGACAGGCATTTCCCGAAATAAACGAATTTTGCTCGGTGGTCTTAGTGGTGCCGCTTACCAAACCATTATAGAATTTCTTGATGGATACAGTGCTGAATGGGGATGGAGCTGGGGCGATTTCGGAGCAAACTTTATTGGTAGTGGAATATTGGTGGCACAGGAAATGGCGTGGGATGAACAACGCATTCAATTCAAATTTTCTTTTCATAGAAAGAGTTACAATGATCCAGCTTTAAATGTAAGAAGTAATGAAATTTTTGGTAAAAGTGAGCCAGAGCGTTTTTTGAAAGACTATAATGGACAAACGTATTGGCTCAGTGCAAACATAAAATCATTTTTTCCTGAAAGTAAATTACCCAAGTGGTTTTCAGTGGCTATTGGAACAGGTGCTGAAGGTATGTTTGGCGCCAATGATAATTATGGAAGAGACAAGCAAGGTAATATCACTTTTGCTAGACCAGATATTCAACGGTACCGACAATGGTATCTTGCACCAGATATTGATTTATCTAAAATAAAAACAAAAAAGAAGGGTTTAAAAATGGCGCTTAATATTCTGAATGTATTTAAATTTCCTATGCCATCCTTGGAATATTCTAAAAAAGGTGTAAAATTTAATTGGCTTCATTTTTAGGTAAAATCCTTAGTAATGGAACTTAAACATTTTTTTATAAAATTGTTACAACCTTGAATATAAAAAGTTCACATTTTACTGTAAGAACCTTTTTTATTTCATTATAGTTAGTAATTTATATTCTAACGCTGAACCTCTCAAATTTTTGCCAATTAAATTTCCGTTAGGATCCAATAAAAAGTTTTGAGGAATACTGTTTATGCCAAATTGCTTTGCTACTGCATTGCTCCAAAATTGCAAATCACTCAGATTTGTCCAATTAAGACCATCAGCAGCAATTGCATCTAGCCAATTTTTCTTTTCCCTATCCAGTGAAATTCCAAGTACAGTGAAGTTTTTATTCTTGTATTGTTCAAAGGTTTTTACCACATTGGGGTTTTCTGCACGACAAGGGCCACACCAGCTAGCCCAAAAATCTACCAATACATATTTTCCTTTAAATGAAGAAAGGCTTATCATTTTACCACTTGTATCTGCCTGTGAAAAATCTGCCAAAGGTTTACCATAACCTGCTTCAGCATTAGATTTTATTTGCTCTGCAATGTATTTCCCTATTGGCGATTCTTTTATTGGGGCATCCAACAAATTGTACATTTTTTCTTGTTTCACAAAATCACCTGTAATTTGGCTATGCCTAAATATGCCCAGAGGAGAAATGTAAGAACCTTTGTGAGTAGCTACAAATTTTTCAACTACCGAAGCAGCCTCATCAATAAAATTAACATCGTACCTGCCTTTTCCAGCAAATAGATCTTGGTATTTTATTGTTGCGGTATTAAAAGCTACAAAATCATTGTGTGAAGCAGAGCCTAATATTTCGGCAGTTTCCATTGCATCTTTCTTAGCATTGATAACGACATTACTATTATCTAAAAACAATGTAATGAATGGCGGTTGCCCATTTACTCCAATCAATTTAAAATCGGGATTTGCTGTTTTGCCTTTAAAAGAAAATTTTCCTTTTTTTACTGTAGTGGTCTGTTCCTCAGCTCCTGTACTTCCGTTTAATAATTTTAATGAAGTACCATCAGCAAAATCTGAATTACCATTTATTGCAAACTCGGGTCCTGAAACTTGCGGTTTTACAATTACTTTTTTTTCGGTAATCTTTGAGGCTTTTTTTACTTGAGCGCCGGCGGCAAATGGCAACAAAAGCAATAGGAAAAAATATTTCTTCATTTCTAAAATTTGAATATGCAATTTAACTTATTAGCACAAAAGAAACAGAAAAATCTATCTAATAGTTTTAATAAATGTATTTGTAGCTTTATTGATATCTTTTACATTACTCAAAGCCTTAATATAAGCGCTTCCAATTATACCACCAGATGCATACTTACAGGCAGTTGCATAAGTTTTGCTATCATTTATTCCAAAACCTATCATCAGAGGATTATTGAGTTTCAATGCTGATATTCTTTTAAAATATTTCTCTTTATCCTCAGTTATATTAATGCTACCAGTTGTAGAGGAG
>JANMFB010000092.1:0-7293 GCA_031377605.1 Ferruginibacter sp. | reverse complement strand
ATTGCTTCTTCATCGCCACCAAAAATTTGAATTCCAACTGGTCTTTCGTAATCGAAAATATCTAATTTCATTTTACTTTTTACAGCATCACGTATTAATCCTTCTGATGAAATAAATTCAGAATACATTAAGTCTGCTCCGTGTTCCTTACACAATCTACGAAATGGTGGATCGCTTACATCTTCCATAGGTGCAAGTAGTAAAGGAAAATCTGGTAATTTTATAGACCCAATAGATGGCATAGCTTTATTTGTATATTGCAGGCAAATTTACAACAAAGATTTTTAAGCATGGAATATAGAAGCGTTAAAGGTTATAATGGTTGGAGCCAATTGGGGTTTTTATTTGTGTTTTTAGGAGTAGGATTTATACTTGCCGGCGGAATACAATTGCTAATAAGTGCACAAATATTACCTAAAGGAGTCTCATCTAGTGAAGGAGAAAGGATAATGATAGAAATGCTTAAACCCGAAAATATTGGTTTAACAAGGATAAATCAAGTACTTTCCACTTTTGCATTATTATTTTT
Organism: Ferruginibacter sp.; assembly: GCA_031377605.1. Lineage (GTDB taxonomy): Bacteria > Bacteroidota > Bacteroidia > Chitinophagales > Chitinophagaceae > Ferruginibacter. Next base: position 6,764 of record JANMFB010000092.1, on the reverse strand, counting down.
ACCCGCTATAACTTGGAGTATTCTTTGCAATGGAAAAAATATGCTTTGGTTAGGATTTAGTAAATATATAAGTGTAAACCAACTACTATTAGGTTTTTTAATAATTTTTACAACTGCAATTGCTGTACAACCGCTATCTGATTTAAGCAAAGCAATTGTAGCTCAATTCCCATCTATTGATACTGCAGCAAAAAAAATGGAAGATTTATATAATGCACAAGCTATTGCATTGAGTAATCTTAAAAATGTAAATGAATATATTTTGGGGCTTTTTATAATGGCCTTTTTTCCTGCATTGTTTGAAGAAGTTTTTTTTAGAGGCGTTTTGCAAAATATATTTACACGATGGTGGAAAAATCCAATGGTTGCAATTGTGGCTACTGCATTTCTTTTTAGCTTAATTCATGGTTCCATTTATCTTTTCTTAACTAGGATGGCTTTGGGTTTTGTACTTGGGCTTATGTATTACAAAACAAAAAATATTTGGATAAATATTGTGGCTCATTTTTTAAATAATGCTTTTGCGCTTACGGCATTATTTTTTATGAAAAAAGAAATTGGTAAACAAGATTTAGATAAATTAGAACCTCATTTACATTGGAGTTTTGTAATTATTTCTATTGGAGTTTTGATATCACTTTTCTATTTACTCACAAAATATTCGGCAAAAAATAAAGCTAATATAGAAGCTAAAGAAAATCTGCTAATAGCAGAAAATAACCCTTACAACTCAATAACTAACAACAACTAAAAATATTAAAAGTGGCTTTAAATAAAGAGGTTTTTAAAACGAGAGCACTTACAGCATTGATATTTGTGGCAGTAATGTTATTAGGATTATTGTGGAATGGCTATACATTTACCCTTTTAATTTGTGTAATTATTTGTGGGTGTATGTTTGAATTAAAAAAAATAATAAGATTATTAAACCCACATAAAAGCATTTATTTATTATTACCCTCGATTATTTATTCATTATTACCAGTGTTTTTTTTCGACCTAGGATTTGGAGGAAAAATATTTTCTGAAAAATTCAACAATGAAAATTTTATTAATTCGTATTCAGCAATTTTACCAATTGGGATAATTCTTTCCATTTGGATAAATGACACCATGGCTTACCTTGTAGGATCCTTCATTGGCAAAACGCCTTTCTCTAAAATATCTCCTAAAAAAACATGGGAAGGTACAATTGGAGGTGCGATATTATGTGTACTTGTAATGGGCTTACTTGGCTTTTATTTACCAGTTGCCCAAGTATTTCCTGTGAAACATTGGATTGCTACTGCTGGAATTTGCGCTATTTTTGGCACGCTAGGGGATTTGCTAGAGAGTAAAATAAAACGAGTTGCCGGCATTAAAGACAGTGGCACATTCATGCCTGGGCACGGTGGATTTTTAGATAGATTTGATTCTCTTTTAATTGCAGCACCTATGGTTTGGATTTACTTTCAAATTTTTGTACTCTAAACCTATCTCCTTACTATCTTTGCGGTTCCAAAAAAAACTAAACCCATGACCATTCACAGAGAAGGTTACAAATCGATAGCATTAGCAACTATTATTTTTATAGCACTCAACTTAGTAATGCGCTGGTTTTTTGCTTCAAGTTTACCTTGGCTATGTGTATTGTTTTTTATTGTAACACTTGCTTTTGTACTTTTTGTAGTCTCATTTTTTAGAATTCCTGCACGCAAACTAACTATAAGTAATGGGCAGATAATATCTCCTGCAGATGGCAAAGTGGTGGTAATTGAAGAAACAATTGATGAAGAATACTTTAAAGGAAAGCGATTACAAATTTCTGTTTTCATGAGCCCACTTAATGTGCATGTAAATAGAAACCCAATTGATGGAGAAGTGGTTTATAATAAATACCATAAAGGAAAATTTTTGGTGGCTTGGGATCCAAAATCATCAACCGATAATGAAAGACATTCTGTTGTACTAAAAAATGGTTCCGTTGAAATATTGGTAAAACAAATTGCCGGAGCAGTAGCAAGAAGAATAGTAAATTACCTTGAATTAGGAAATAAAGTAAAACAAACAGATGAGTATGGTTTTATTAAATTTGGTAGTAGGGTAGATTTACTTTTACCTATAGGCACAAAAGTAAATGTAGGATTGAATGAAGTGGTTAAAGGGGGAGTTACAGTATTAGCTACATTGTAAATCAGTTAGTTGGGTTTTCCTTAATTGATTTTTAACAAAAAAGTTGTAAACAAATAAACGATATCCATTATATTTACAAATCAATTGAAAACTTTAAAAAACATAAAATGAAAAAAGTATTTTTATTAGCTACAGCAGTTCTTTTAGTAACAGGTGCAGCATTTGCAGATGGTGGAAAAAAGAACAAGAAAAAATGTGCAAAATCTAAAACTTGCTGCAGCAAAGATGCTGCTGCAAAGAAGTGTTGCAAAGACAAAGCTGAAAAAGCAACTACCGCAACTATGTAATTCATAATGCGTTTATAAAAAAGGCTGTACAAATGTGCAGCCTTTTTTTATAAAATTTCTTCAAGCTCTTTCAAATGTTTAATTGTATAAGTAGATTTTACTTTTATTTCTTCGTTTATGTGATTTACAAAAACAGAATCCATTCCAATATTTATTGCACCTCCAATATCTGCATATTGGTTATCTCCAAGCATTAAACTTTCTTTTACATCTGCATTGGTTATTTGCAAAGCATACTGAAAAATTTCTGGCTTTGGTTTAAGACTATTACTTCTTTCAGAAGTTATCAACTCCCCAAAATATCTGGCCAATCCGCTGTGCTCCAATTTTAATGTTTGAGTATCAAAGAAACCATTGGTTATAAGATGTAATTCGTATTTCTTATCTTTCAAATAATCCAAAATTTCGAAAGTATAAGGAAAAACTGCCCTTTTTGTGGGAAGGATATTTAAAAAATCTATACTCATTTGCCTAGATAATGCTTCATCGCCAATCTTAAAATCAAGTAAAGAGCGTGACATCCGTTTCCATTTTAAATCTTCTACAGCAACCAAACCTTTTTCGTAACTATCCCATAATTGCGCATTGTGGTAGGCATAACGACTAAAAAAATCCTCAAAAGGGGCATTCACTTTTTCTGCTAAACCGTTTTCATATAAATCTGCCAATGATGCTTTGGCATTTGTATCAAAATCCCATATGGTATGATCTAAATCAAAAAAAAGATGCTTGTATGAACTCATAAAAAATATTTTGAAAATTGTTATCCAAACAAAAATTAACTTTATCATTTTCGTATAATAACTTTACGAAAGTATAAAGTTAACCCATAAAAAAATAAATAAATGAATATTGTTATTACGGGAGCAGCAAGAGGAATAGGGAAAGCTATTGCAGAAAAATTTGCAAACGAAGGCAGTACATTATTTTTATGTGCAAGAAATAAAATGATTTTAGATGAGACGTCATTTACTTTGAGCGAACGCTTTAAAAACTGCACAGTACATCAAATGGTTGCAGATATTTCAATTAAAGAACAAGCGAATGCATTTGGCGAGTTTTGCTTGGCTATTGCTACGCCAGATATTTTAGTAAATAATGCAGGGAGCTTTGTACCAGGCAATATTTTAGAAGAAGCTGACGGCAACCTAGAAACAATGATTACGAATAATTTGTACAGTGCTTATTTTATAAGTAGAAAACTTGCACCTCAAATGAAAGAAAAAGGAAGGGGCCATATTTTTAATATATGTTCTATAGCTGCACTAAAGTCTTACGAAAATGGTGGCAGTTACAGCATTAGCAAATTTGCTATGAACGGTTTAAGTCAAAATCTAAGGCATGAGCTCATGAGCTCGGGCGTAAAAGTAACAACCGTTTTCCCTGGCGCAGTTTTTACGGATTCCTGGGCTGGGTTTGATAACAGCAACAGTAGGATTATGGAAGCATCAGATGTTGCAAATATGGTTTTTGCTTGTACCAAACTATCGCCATCTGCAGTACCAGAGGAAATAGTTTTACGCCCACAATTAGGAGATCTGTAATTAACAAATTCTTTTACTAGAAATAAATCAAAGGCAAATTTTGTTCTTTAAGTTTGTTTATTAAAATTGTTTATTACCATTTTTAAATATGAAATCATTTTTTACAAAATTAGTTTGCACTTTTTTTTTAATTTTTTCTGCAATTACTATATATGCACAAACAAAATTTATTGTAACCGCTACACCTACACAAGCTGCAAAAAATGAATATATCACTCTAAAACTTACAATAGAGAACGGAAATAACATAAACAAAATTGATGCTCCTTCTTTAAATGATTTTAATATTGTGAGTGGACCAAATCAGGAAACTTCAATTAGTACTGTTAATGGCGTTTCATCACAATCTATTTCTCTTAGTTATATATTGCAAGCAAAAAAACCAGGCAATTTTATTATTGGTACAGGTACTGCAGTTGTTGCAGGAAAAAGCTATAAAAGTGCACCTTTAAAAATTTCTATAAGTAATAAAGAAGTTGATAATAGCCAACAAAACAGTCCGATGGGGAGAATGCAATCACCTTTTTCAGATATTTTTGATGAACCTAAACAACAAGATCAATTTGAAGATTATATTTTACGAAAGGGAGAAACTGTAGCTGAGAAAGTAAGTAAGAATATGCAACTAAGATTGCAAACAAGCAAATCAACTTGCTTTGTTGGAGAGCCAATTTTAGCTACATACAAATTGTACACAAGATTACAGAGTGAAACTAGCTTAGATAAAAATCCATCATTCAGTGGATTTTCTGTAGTAGATATGATGGATAGAAATGAGCTAGATGTACACACACAAGAAAAATTAAACGGACGCATGTATAATGTTTATAACATACGTAAGGCTCAGCTATATCCATTACAAGCAGGAGCTATAGAATTAGAAGTAGCAACTTTAAATAACAAAGTAAGTTTTGTAAAGTATGATGATGGGGCAGGAATAAACAAAAATATTATTACAGAAAATGTGACTTTAAGTAGTAAGCAAGCTACAATTAATGTGTTACCCTTGCCAGAAAATAACAAACCAGAAAATTTTACTGGTGCTGTTGGAGATTTTTCGATAGATGCACAATTAGAAAAAACGAATTTTTCTACCGATGAAACTGGTAAGTTAATTATTACAATTATTGGTAATGGAAATATGCAATTACTTACAATACCACAAATTGGATGGCCTTCTACCTTCGAAGTATTTGAGCCTAAAACCATAGACAATACAAACCAAAGCACTATACCGATTAGTGGTAGTAAAACATTTGAAATTCCTTTTACTATTTCAAATGCAGGCAAATACAGCGTTCCAAGTGTTAATTTTAGTTTTTTTAATCCAAATAATAAAACCTACAAAACCATTAGTACTAAAGAAATTAAATTTTTTATTACAAAAGGCAGTGGGATTGCAAAGAAAAATTTAAGCTTAAAAAAAGTTACAAACCAAGAATCATTACTTGACAAACTGCTCTCAAAGCGAATAGTATTTAGTATTTTACTCCTTATAGGAATGATTGTAAGTTTTATTTTCATGAGAAAGAAAAACAAAAAAATGTTATTAGAATCATTAGTTATTGAAAAAGAAATTCCAGAAATTAGTATTTTAAAAGAGGAAAAGACAACCAAATTAGAAACTAACAAAAACCATTTAGAAAAAACTACAGCATGCTTTAGCAATGATATCTGTAAAGAGTTTTATACAATATTAAATAAAGAGTTAAGGGAGTTTATTTCTACAAAATATAGTCTAGATAAAAATGCTATAAATACAAATACGCTTAGTGCTATTTTAGACAAACATCATGTAGATAATAATTTAGTTTTACGGACACAACAATTATTAAAAAATATAGAATGGCAGCTTTATACCCCATTTGAAAGAGATGAAAAAATGAAAGAGATTTACGGCACGGCACTAGAAATAATACATGCGCATCTCACCCAAAAAACTAGTCTGTAAATTTATACCCTACCCCCCTTGCACTATGAAAATAGCGAGGATTGCGGCTATCCGATTCAAAATACTTTCTAAAATTTAGAATAAAATTATCAATTGTTCGTGTAGTAGGATAAACGTTGTATCCCCAAACAGATTGTAAAATTTTTTCTCTAGTAACCACTTCATTTTTATTCTCAATGAGTAATTTCAAAAGCATTAATTCCTTTTTGGTAAGAATTATATGCTCATTAAGTTTGTTAGTAGCTTCAGATGCCTTAAAATCAATTTTATTTTCTCCAAAAGTAAATACATTTTCTAATGGCTGTCTTTGAGAAATTCTTTCGCTTTTCTTAATCAATTTTTTTACTCGCAATAAAAGCTCTTCCAAATTAAATGGTTTAGCTAAATAATCGTCTGCACCTTTTTTTAAGCCTAGTACCCTATCTGCACTATTTGTCTTTGCACTCAATATAAGTATTGGAACATCATTGTTACTCAATCTAATTGTTTCACAAACAGTAATACCGTCCACTTCGGGCAGCATTACATCTAATATGATAAGGTCAAAATACTCTTGAGCCACCATTTTTAAAGCCACTGCACCATCACCACTTGTGCTTACCTCAAATCCTTCAAGTTCTAAATTTAATTTGAGTGCTTCTTGTAAATTTTCCTCGTCTTCTACCAATAGTATTGAAAATTTTTTATCCTCCATGTTTTATTAGCTCAATGCTTTTAATGTGAATGCAAAGATACAGCCACCATTGGGATTATTTTCTATTGTAATATTTGTGTCATGTGTTTGGCATATACGATTACTAAGGTATAAGC
>JANMFB010000035.1:0-4212 GCA_031377605.1 Ferruginibacter sp. | reverse complement strand
GAATGTTTCTGTGCGCTCGTCGTCTTTTATGGTTGCAATTCTTCCCTGGGCATCATAAGTAAAGCTTTCTGTTTCAGGAGTAGCATTATCATAAGCATAAGTACTTTTTACAAGTTTTTTTGTTACCTCGGTTGTTGGAGTTACAACTGTTGATACGTTTTCTTTTTTGCAACTTGCCATTGCTATGATGGCCGTTAATGCGATAAATACCTTTTTCATTTTTGTTGTTTTTTTTCTTTTTTAATTTGTTTTTATTTTATTTACAACACAAAGATGAAAAGAATGTAAAGCCTGTAAAACTTTATGTAACCCAACTGTATGATATTTGAATTGAAATGCAGCAAACAATAATTGAGGAAAAATAAAACATAAAAAAAGAGGCTGTCTCAAAATTTTGAAGTGTCTGTCATGTTGAGCTTGTCGAAACATTACATACACTTCAAAATTCAAAAGATTATCAATTTCGACAGCCTCAATTTGACAATCTTTTGAATTTTTTGAAACGGCCACTTAGTTATTGGTTTTCTCTTATTGTATTTACCCGTTTATCTTGGTTGGGTTACTGCTGTTAATCATGGTATCTGCCAGTATTTTATAACAGGTGGCCCATGCAGTTTTTACATCTTCGTTCCAGTCGCTGCCAAGCCCTTTTTGCAATGTCCAAAGCAAAGCAGTGCCAACTAATTTATAATGTGCAGGCCTTACACCATATTGTACATGCCGTTGCGCCATAGCAGCAATATCTTCGGTTAATTCATCCAGCTTATCTAAACGTATCACAACAGCATTTAGCATATCTATCAGTTTTTGATACTGCAGCTGCATATTATTGGGAAACATTTTACGCAAAGAAGGGTTATCGCTAAATAATTTTGAATAAAATAAATCACCAACTGTTTCTGGTTTAATACCACGGAACGCTCTCCATGATTTTTTCACTAGTACTATCTGTTCGTTTGTCATACTGCTGCCATTTAATATTGCAAAGGTTGAGGATTTAAAACCTTACATCAAATATTGTTGGATGAAGTGTATTTAATTTCAATTGAAGTGAAATACAAAATTACCTGTCCATCCACTTTTTAAACTCAGGGCTTTTCAACCGGCTCATATCAATTTCAAGTTTATGATTTGGCTCTTTTAACCGCACAACCAGCTTTGAATTTTCTACCGGTTTCACCGTTTGTATAGCATCCATATTAATAATAAACTGGCGACTGGCCCGGTAAAATTGTTTGGGATCAAGCAGTTCTTCCACCTCTTCCAAGGTTGTATAATCAATCATATACCTCTCTCCACTAAATAGGTAAATATAATTAAGTACTTCTTTGCTAAAGCAGGCAATATCCTTGGTATTAATGGGCATCCATTGGTTACGAATGTTTACAATAAATTTCTCTTTGTACTTAGCCGCTGCACCGGGGTTGGCCAAGGATTTTATCAGTTCCGAAATATCCGAAGGAGCAGTAATAGATCTACCCACCTGTTTACGGCATTTATCAATGGCTGTCATAAGGTCCGCTTCATTTACTGGTTTTAATAAATAATCTACACCATTAACTTTAAAAGCCCTTACTGCATATTCATCGTAAGCAGTAGTAAAAATTACCGGGCACTTTAAACTAAAGTCATTAAAAATATCAAAACTTACGCCATCGCTAAGCTGTATATCCATAAACAGCAAATCGGGTTCGGCATTTTCGCCAAACCAGCGGCGGGCTGTTTTTAAGCTGGGCAATATGGTTACCACCTCAATATCATCTGCTACTTTTTTTATTTTATTCAACAGCACATGGGCGATTATTTCTTCATCTTCTATTATTACTGCTTTCATAATTATATAAATTAAATTAAAGGAATTTTAATGATAAAGTATTGAGCGGTTTCTTCAATAAGTATGGGCTTATCACTTAAATATTTGTACAAGGTTTCAAATTGTTCTAGTCCTTTTTTGTTAGATGTTTCCACCATGTTTTTTTTCTGCAAATTATTTTTTACAACTAAGTAATCGTTCTCAATAAAAATATCAATTACTAAAGGAGATTCGGCATCAATTATATTGTGCTTGATAGCATTTTCAATCAGGTTTTGTAAAGTAACAGGTGCAATTTTATAATGCAGATATTCTTCTGGAACAAGTAAATTTATTTGTAATCCTTTTTTAAACCTGGTTTGCTGCAGACTGGTGTATAGTTTTACAAAACTGATTTCTTCCTTAATGGTTACTGTTTCCTTATCGCCGTTTTTCAAAATATATCGATAGATTCCCGACATCTGTTCTAAGAAATCCCCTGCCATTTGCTGATCAGTTTCTATTAACCCAGATAAAGATGTGAGTGAGTTAAATAAGAAATGTGGATTAAGCTGTTGTTTAAGACTATCATACATCACCATTGTTTTTTCTTTCTCTAGCACTTGTGCTTTTGTTTCGAGGGTAAGAATTTGTTTTTGTTTATTAAACCGGTAACGATAGAAAAAGATAAGGGCAAGTATCAAGAGGCCGCCAACCAACAGCCAGAACCAAATGGCTTTGTAAAAAGGTGTTCGAATGGTAAGTTTTATTATGCGCTCGGGTGTTTGCCAGGTTTTATCATTTGCCACCGCCCTTACCCGAAAAACGTATTTACCCGAATTAAGATTATTGTACAATGCTGATGCATTTTCATCTGCTTTTATCCAGTTTTTATCAAACCCATCAAGACGGTATTCAAAAGAATAAGGAAATATCTCATTACCAATCAGCGATCCAAAATTAAATTCAAGTGAATTCTGATCTGGCTCCAGACTTAGTTCCTTTTCATTGACCAGTAGTTTTTCTTTCCCCGAAATTTTTATCATACTCAACAGCGGCTGTTGAAGAACCGGCTTCAGGTTAAGTCTGTCGGGTAAGAATTTTACTACAAACTCTTTAAAGGTTACCAGTATTGCACCGCTGCTATCAATACCAAATATATTACCATAATCAATCGTATTTTCAAAAACCGGCAATTTATAATAGCTTATACTTTTGGTTTCAGGGTTAAAAATCGAAAATTTATTTTTTGAAGCAATCCATAAATTTCCTGATTTATCTGTAATAACCTGTTCCGAAAAACCTAAAATTCCATCCGATTGATCGTATAGTTTCATTTCGCCCTTTTCAATATTAAATTTATACAAACCCACGCCGGCAGATGTCAACCATAGATTTCCCTTTTTATCGCCGGTAATTGAAGTCACATATCCTGATAATTCCTTTGCCTTGTTTTTTATGTAATTCTTTAAAACCACTTTGTTATTTTTAGTGATAGACCCAAGCCATCCAAACGCAGGAATAAACCAACACTGTCCTTCACGATCAACATAAATTGACGAGTAGTTTATCCCTTGACCATCAGGCAAAGTATCAACAGTTGCCCGTATTTTTACAGACTGGTTTGTTAACTTGTCCCATTTTATAATATAATCAATTGACGAAAACCAGACTTCATTACCGTGCTCAGCCAAGTTAAAGAACGAAGCAGCTGGCGCAGCATTAAAATCTTTTTCAAATGGTATTATTTGGCTTCCACCCCTTTTCAATTTCCAGATACCTGTATGGGTACAGGCATAAGGTTGTCCATCTATAAATTGAATACCAAAAACAGGACCTGGCAATTGACCTTTGGTATTTTTTACAGCTTTAGAAAAATCGTAGTAGCGATAAGCTCCGCTTTCGGGGAAATATTGAATGATAGAAACTTTCCCTTCAGATGCGATCCACCAACTCTTATCTATAGGGTCAATTGACAGCGCTAGTAACCGGTTGTTTTTAAATTGGGGAACCGTCTCCACTATAGGTATAATGCTATATACATTTTTCGAATAATTGCATTTCGAAATACCCCCACTAGTTGCCAGCCAAATATTATTATCATTATCTTCATAAACATCCCAAAACTGATTGCCCGCTATAGATAAAGGATTGTCATTTTTATAAGCTATGGGGACTATAATATTCTTCTTATAATCTATTACTACCGCTTTCTCATTCCAGGTACTAAACCAAATCCGGTTATCACTATCCTCAAATATGGTTTGTGCAATAGCGCCAGGAATTGTTGACGCTAGATTGATCCGTTGCAGTATTGTATTAGTAACAGGATCAAATGAAATTATGTCCTTTGATACATTGTCAAAAAACCAAAAATTACCAGTTAAAGAAAGAGACAGAGCAGCTACACTATGATTTGT
>JANMFB010000022.1:0-14916 GCA_031377605.1 Ferruginibacter sp. | reverse complement strand
CTACAGTATTGCCTGTAGAAACATTGATGATATCTGCACCGGCATTTTTAAACGCTGCTGCTATTTCCAATACATCGTCTTCTGTAATTCCCCCATCTGCCCAGTCTGTAGCAGAAATCCTTACAGACATTGGTTTTTCTTTTGGAAAAATATTTCGCATTTCTTTAAACACACTTAATGGAAATTTTAATCTGTTCGTAATGCTGCCACCAAACTCATCTGTTCTAATATTGGTAAGTGGAGATAAAAAGGAAGCCAATAAAAAGCCATGATGTGCTTGTAATTCTATCATATCGAAACCTGCAAGGTGAGCGTTTTTTGTTGCAGTTATAAATTGTGTTGTGACTATATCCATATCTGCTATAGTCATTTCTTTTGGTGTAGTATATTGCGAGCTAAATGCGATGGGCGAAGCGGAGATTAATTCCCAAGCATTTTCCAATGGCTGTTTTGATTCCCAAGGTTTTTTTGCTGCTCCTTTTCTACCTGAATGCCCAAGTTGAATACCAATTTTTGTTTGTGTATTTTTATGAATAAAGTTTGAGATTTTTTTCCATGCGCTCACTTGTTCGTCGGTATATATTCCTGCACAGCCAAGTGTAATTCTTCCTGTTTCTGAAATGGCGGTCATTTCGGTTAATATTAATCCTACACCGCCTGTAGCTCGGCTACCATAATGAACCAAATGCCAATCATTCACCAATCCATCTACTGAGGAGTATTGCCCTATTGGCGACATTACAATGCGATTTTGTAAAGTGATTTCTCTTAATTTGTAAGGTGTAAATGCAGCAGGAGTCTCTTTATTAATGGTGATATGCTGAAACGTATTAAATTCATGCAATACTTTATCTGTAAAAGATTTATCTCGTAAACGAAGATTTTCATACGTTACTTTTTTAGAACGAGTCATGCAGCCAAATGCAAATTGATAAAATGGATGTTGGTTGTGCCTATCCATATTTTCAAACCAATCCAACGAAACATTGGCAGCATATTGAATCATTTCTACTGAAGTCCTTCTTGCTTTTTCGTATTGAGCAAATGCAGCTTGCACATTGGTCGGATTTGCTATAATAGCGTCAGATAAACCAATGGCAGAATCCATAGCTAATTTTGTACCCGAACCAATAGAGTAATGGGCGGTCGCTTTTGCATCCCCCATTAAAACGATATTTTTGTGATACCATTTTTCATTTGTAACATTGGGGAATTGGCGCCAATGAGATTTATTGGTAATTAACCCATGGCCATCTAATTCTTCGGAAAAAAGGGCTGATAATTTTTGAACACTGTCTGTTTCATTAGTAGTTTCAAAGCCATACTTATCCCAAGTTTCGGGGCTGCATTCAAAAATCCAAGTACTCATGCCTTCTTCGTATTGGTAGCTATGCGCAACAATAGTTCCATGAGGAGTTGTTTTAAAAAAATAGGTGAATGCATCCAATGGTTTTGTAGATCCCATCCAAACAAATTTATTTTTGTTTAGTTTTATTTTGCTGCCAAATTCATTTGCAAATTGTGTTCTTATACCACTGCCAATGCCATCGCAAGCAACAACAATATCTGCTTCATATCTTGATACATCCATAATCTCTGTTTCAAAATGTAAACCCACACCTTCTTCTACACATCGTTGTTGCAATAATTGTAATAATTTTTTACGAGAGCACCCACAAAATCCGTTTCCTGCAATGTTCACTGTGTCACCATCACGAGCAATAATGATATCATCCCAGTATGCAAAGTTTGTTCTTATGAGTTCGTAAGATTGCATATCTCTTTTAAGAAATTCGCCAAGCGTTTCATCTGAAAAAACTACACCAAAACCAAAACTGTCATCGGCTTTGTTGCGCTCATACACATCTATTTGGCAAGCGGGCATAGCTTTTTTTGTAAGTATAGAAAAGTACAAGCCACCTGGGCCACCACCAATTACTGCTATTTTCATTTAGTTTCTTTTAATAGAAAAAATTTCTCCCATTTTGGCATAATTAGCACCCGCCAATCTTGCTACGGGTTTGTAAGTGTCCAAATTTATTTTATAATTATCCAACATGATACTGTCATCAAAATGCATCATTACAATTCGCCCAATTAGAATGCAAGCGCCACCTTGCTTGTGTTTTTCTAAAAAATAATGATGAACTAATTCACATTCAAAACTTACTAGGCTTTCTTTTACCCGCATGGGTTTTATTTTTGTCGACTCAATTGGTGTAAGATTGGCTAGTACAAACTCATCTTCATCAGAAGGAATATGTTGAGCAGTAGTGTTCATTTGTACAACAAGATCTTCTGTAACCATATTTACAACAAATTGTTTTGTGGCCAATACATTTGTAAGTGTGTCTTTGTTTATATTGTTTCCCCTCACTGTTGAAAACATTACATGAGGAGGATCTTCGCCAACGGCGTTAAAATAGGAAAAGGGTGCAAGGTTATTAATACCATCTTCACTTATGCTGGATATCCATCCAATAGGCCTAGGAATGATGCTGCCAGTTAATAATTTATAGATAGCACTTTGTTCTAAATGATCTGGGTCTAATTGCATTCGTTAAGTTTTGTAGTATTTAAAATTAAACCGTTTTTTCTACAATATTTATCGGCATTTCTACTTTATTGGCTTCATTTAATTTTTCTAAATGAATAACTGTTGTAGTGCCCGTATTGTCTCTATTGTACATGGGTACAAACTTGTAACCATAGCATACTTCATCAAACGTATAAGAAGTTCTAGCGATTACTGAATTGCTAAACGTGTCATCAAAAGCTTTTATATAAATCATTACTTCGCCTCGTGCATTTTCAAAATCTTTTTTGGTAAAATTATACAAAGGGCTTTCTTCATCTATTGGGTGTACGAGTGTCCAACTAAGTGCAAGTGCATTTATTTTAGAGGCTTCCAGTTTTAACGTAAAAAACTCGTTAGATGATTTTCCGTTATCTTCCACAATAAGGGCTAGGGTTACTTTTGCTTCTACATCTGTAAGTGCAGATGTATTTTTAAAAGGAGCCATTCTTATCATTAATCCTGTGATAGCTTCGTAAGGAGAAATTAATGCTTTTTCACTAAATTTTATATATGCTTTGGGTAAGCTAAATCTTCCATACATTAAACCAGTAGCTACAGCAAAACTTAGTAAGCCAATCAAAGCTTGAAAAGACGAAACTACATTGATGGCAAATCCCATAGGACTCACACGCCCATAACCAACTGTTGTAAATGTTTGTGTACTAAAAAAGAAGGCTTCGAAAAATTTTTCTGTAAATGTTTCTGCTTGCATTCCCGCTAAATGTTCTACACCAATAAGTAAATAAACAAAAGTAAAAAGTAGGTTTACAAAAACATAGAAAAATATTACCAGTATAAAAAACCGCATCCAACCCATGGTAAGCATAGAATGAAACCAACTATATTTTTCTAGAAACCCTACACCGGTTTTTCTTATATTGGGAGAGCCATCTTTGTTTAACAACCTTCCTCCATAGCTTGAAGCATTTGTGCCAAAGCCGGTAGTTTTATCAGCAATTGATTCGTCTTTTTTATCTCGGTTAAAAGCCATAGCCGTAATATTTTATGTAAATTAAGTATTTTGTGGCTTTAGATTTTTAAAAAATATCTTTACTATTCTAAAATTTGTTTTTAAATGAATATAAAGCATGCCTTGCTTCACAATACTAGCTGGAGGGTACTTACAATGGTTTTTACTTTTATTAGTAATATTATCATTGTACGGTTGCTTGGCTTGGAAATAAGCGGTAGTTTTTTTTATGTACTAGCTTTATTTACGTTGATTGGTAATTTATTGAGGTTTGGGTTAGAAAGTGGCATTGTTTATTACGCTACCATGCAGCCTACAAAAATTGCCAATCTTATTTATCTCTTAATCTTTGTTTTTCTATTGCAATTGTTATTAGCCGTTGTAGGTTTAAATATGTTTGTAAAAGAAACCCAAAATTTTAGTTTTAGTTGGGTTGTACTTTTTGTAATGGGAAACTTACTTATATATACCGTTACTGCTTTTTACCAAGTAAAAAAAATGTACAAAAGTTTAAATGTTGTAGCTGCTTTGTTAGCTTTTATGCAAACTTTATTTTTTGCTTTCTTATTTTTTGCTGATAAAAATATCTTAAACAAATGGGGTTTCGCAAATTCGCTATCTGATGGGGTACTTTTTGTGATGAGCATTTTTGTAGTAATACAGGTTATTATTTTAAGCGTTTATTTTTTTGTAAGAAACAAGGATAGTTTTGAGAAATCTACATTAGAGAAAAAATTGGTAACAGATTTATTTAAATATTCTTTTATAAATTTTATTGGTAGCCTTTTACTCTTTTTGGTGATGCGTGCCGATTTTTATTTTGTAGAAAAATACTGCGATATAAAAAGCCTTGGGAATTATGTGCAGATTGCTAAGATTGGCCAAATGGCATTGGTTTTTTCAGGATTGGTGGGCGGTGTTATTTTCCCGTATAGTGTAGATGCAGGCGAGGCGTTTGCCTCTAAGATTGGTTTTTTCTGTAGAGTAATAACCCTCATTTTTATGATGCTTTTTATTTTGTTATTAATTTTTGGTAAATTTTTCTTTGTATGGTTACTAGGTGCTGATTTTAATTTAATGTACAGCGGAATGTTGGCAACTTATTTAGGCGTTTATTGTTTATCACTTAATATCATTTTCACCTCATTTTATGAGGGTATCAATAAGCAAAAAATTATACTTGTAGCAAATTTCATCACATTGTTATTGATTCTTATAGGTGATTCTTTTTTTGTGCCTCAATATGGCTACATGGCAGCGGCAGTAATATTCTCATTAGCAAATTTTTTAGGGCTTATTATATTATTGGTAAGTTTTAAAAAACTATCTGGCGCAAAGTTTAAAGATATTTTCTTCATTCGCCAAACAGATTTGGCCATGTTTAGGTTAAGATGATAGGTGATTCTCCTCTTCAGAAAGTTTAAATTTACTAAAATAAAATACGCCAATAAAGACAAGCCAATGGAAATAGTTTATAAACATGATACTATAGTCCAAAATAATAAATAAGGCTAGCGCAAACATTAAGTATTTGTCAAATCGTTTTGTAAACAATCCTATTACAAAACTAAATTCTAGTATAAAACCGATTAGGTATAAAGCAAAAGAAAATGTTTTATGCTTAATGAAAAATAATATTATTGAACCAATAAAGCTCTCTTGGTTATTGCTAATGTAGGAAATGTGTTGCTTAAATAAAATGGCACTCATTTGCTCCATATTGTAAAGGCCTTCATTTACAATCTTCCATAAGCCAGTAGAAAAGAAAATCACAATAAATATTATCCTTAGGCTCTGTAAACTATAATAAAAATCTTTTTCCTTTTGTCCACAAAATAATAGCGGAATAAATATCCAACTGATAAACATATGAATACTTAAAAAAGTAAATGAAGAAAGTAGCAAGCTATACATTAAGTTATATAGACTTAAAGCAATTGCCACATAATTACTTATTTTCTTTTCTTTATAAACCGTAAATAATAAAAGCAAAGGGAGAAGCCCATAAATCAAATCTAACAAAATACAAATCCATTTTTGTGAAATGATTGTATTTTGAATGTTGGTGAGCCATAAAAGGTTGTTGCTAATATCCAATTTATTTACGAAAAATATTGGGTTATAGGTAGATAAATTTAATCCGTAATATAAAATCCAACCATAGCTTATTGCAAAGCATGATATATAGAAAATAGCAAATTGATTTATATGTTTTCTAGATAACAAGTTAAAATATGGTTTTTTCTTTACTTAATTGTTTTACAGCATTATTCTCCCAAACATATGTGCACGTTTGTATTTCCAAATTATTTATTGGTGTACGAATGAGCATTTGTAATTTATTTTTATACCAATTATTAAAATCTATTTCAGTAATTTGATTGCTATACTTTACTTCATCCATAAAATTTCCCAAACCAACTTTATTAAAAAATGGTTTCATGGTTGTATAAATAGCTGGGTTTGTCTTTTTTTGTTTTAGGTAATCTTCAATAGGTGTAATGATGAGATCCCTTTCTGTAAATGAATAATTGCTTAAATCAATTTGTTTATTATCTGCAATAATTTGATAAGTAGTAATGGTATCTTCCAACTGAAATTTTTCGCTAAACATACCATATTGAAGCACAGGAGTAATGACTAATCCACGTTTATAATTGATGAATAGCATTGCTGTTAAAAACATAGTCAATAAAAAGAGTGAAAACTTCTTGTGTTTCCATAGTTCTTTTAGGAGCATTTAATTTTGTTTTTCATAAAGGTAATTAGATTTTGGGGTTACTGCTGAGGAGATTTTATAAATTGTATTTACGTCATTTCACAATCATATGCACCCAAGGCTTTTGTTTTGTAAAGTATATATAACTATTTCTAGGCATCGTTTCATTCGGTACAAAAAATATTATGGAGGTGATGGCGAAAAATATTCCATAAGCAATTATAAAACCGAGCCAGTTTCCTTCAAATGTATTTAACCGAGATATGCTTGGACAAAACGATAGGTATTTTACTTCAATATTTTTTTGAGAAATGGGCGTGCCATTTCTTGTAGCATAATCTTCATACAATTTTCCATCTGCTTCATAGGAATAAAAAAGTGTTCCCGATGTTTCGGTATTGTCATAATCAGGTCTCACTATTCCTTTTACATAACAATCTGCTGTGGTAGTTTTTCCAAAATACCAGCAAAGTTGATAACACATAACTGGTATTAAGAATATACATTGTAACAAAAGGTAAAATTTAAACTTAGATAATTCTAATTGCTCATTCTTTGTTGCGCTCTTCAATTTTTTTAATATGAAATTAATAAAAAATTAATTAGTTATCAACATTTTTGATAACCTTTTTGTACATGTTATATTATGCTGTAACGTTGTCTAGTAGCGGAAAATATCGTGTTTAACTTGCTCGTTTTTTGTAAGATTGATTTGTTAAACTTAATCCCTGCTTTGATAACTTATTCTTAGTTGGCACAAAAATTGGCTTAGCATCTGTATTAATGATAAAATAGTATAAATAAAAATTATCATAGGGTTGAGTTATTCAATCTTTATTGGTAAAGCAAAATTTATAATGATCACGTTGATTGATTAGCTTTTAAAATCGAAATAATAATCACAATAAATATTAACTTATGAAAAAGATTCTCATATTAAGTATTGTAGCATTTTCATCCTTTTCGGTAGATGCACAAAGTAAAAAAAGTATGAAAAACAAAAAGCCTTTAAACAAAGAGGCTGTAGCCAATGTTAAATTTCAAAAGATAGAAGCAGGAAAAAAAATGGGAAGAGATTCTGTTTTAGTTGCTATGCGATTGGGAGACTCTATAAGGTATGCAATGGATAGTGTTTCAGATGCGCAAAAAGACAGCATGAGTTTGGTAAATAATACTGAAGCTTTATCAGCAATTAATATTGCTACAAAAGCAAAATATGAAGCCATATCCTCCGATAGAATATCATCAGAAAAATCTGAAGCTTTGCAAGATGCAATGGTAACTTCTTCAAATATTCATGGCACTAAACTTAGCCTAGTAAAAACCATAAATAAAACCTACATAGATAAGGCAATGCTTGTTCAAAAAAATAGTGATGACATACAAAAAACACAATCACTTATTGCTTTAAATATTGCTAGAAGAAATGAATTAAAATCAATTTTAGGGCAATCAAAGGAAAGGAAATTGGAAAAGGCAAGGTTAGCATACATTGCTAAAAATGGCTCAAATACTGATACAGCCTGGATGGATTTGCAAGAACAAATAGCTAAAAAATAATCCCAATTTAAATATCCCCCTATGAAAAGAAGAGGAAATACTTTATTATTTAGTATTTTCTCTTTCTTATTTTATTGTCCTTGTGTCAACACGATAGATCAAGCTATCGGCTTTCAGCCCAAGGATTTAGCCTCTTCAAATCTAACTAAATTTACATAATGCAACATATTAGAAAAGGGAGCCATAGTATTCATCAAGTGTCACATATTGTTTAAGACTATTATCCTGATACTACAAAGCTTTTATTCGTTCTTCTTAGTATGTACAAACTTTATAGAACCACTTTTTTTAAGATCAGATGTTATTCTTACTTCATAGCGTTTGTTGCCATCGGTAACAATTAATAACGCAGTATTTGGGGGTAAAGTGCCTAGGTTATCTGCATACATTGTTAGTTCGTTAGCTTCATCATCTTGCACAGGTATTTCTAATTTTATAGCTTGTTCGGTGAGCTTTTTGTGCGACATTAAAACCTGTCCATTATAAAATAAGGAAATACTATCACCATCTACTTCTCCATTATCATATAATTCCAATTTCACGGTAGACGCAGATACATTTATCGTCTGTATTATATTTTTTGTTCTTTTTTCAAAGCCTACAATATCTTTTTTTATAGCTGGAGCATTCACTTTTGTAGCGGCAATAATTTTTTCACTTGTATCTTTTATTGTATTTAATACTGGCGATTTAACAGCGGGTTTCAATTTCACTAAAGGGATACTTATTTTAACATTATTGGTTTTGGCAATAGGTAAAGAGGGCTTTTTTACACCTACATTTGGATTTTGTATTTTTGTATTATTATTTGAAAGCGGATTTAAAGGAGCAGTATTTTTCGAATTTAGTTTTTTAGCAAGTGGAGATATTTCTGAAAGTTGTCTCTTGGTTAACACTGTAGTTCCAAATCCTGTATTATTGCTAGCTTTTTGCCCAGGTGCAGGAATCCAATTCCCTTCCAATATCTCGTTATTGCCTTCCTTGTGCCAGTTCAATTTGTGTATTTGAAAACTATTGGTAATATTTTGAGGAATATTCGTTTTTGTTCTTTCAGTTTCCTTTACCTCAATATACTTTTTTTTCTTATCTGCTATTCCTTCTAGCCTACAAATAGTAAAATATTTTTTGCCTCCAGAAGAAAAATACGTGTAAGAATAGCCTGTTACTTTTGTTCCATCCACATCAAGATCAATTACATAATCTGCTTGTTCGGCTCCCCAAGTATATCTTGAAGTGCTTTTATCAATAAATCCACCTTTCCACTGTCCGGAAAAATTTTGAGCATTTATATTAAAACCAATAAAAAAAAGTGCGGTAATTAGTAATAATTTGTTCATAGTTGTAGATAATAATGCAAAAATAAATGATTAATTCGTTTTAGTATAAGCAACTAGCTACTTAATAGCAAAGAGTTCGTTAAATTTGTAATTCATAAAAGTATTAGAAGATAAGATAATGATAAATATTACTCTGCCAGATGGTTCCGTAAGGCAATACGAAAAAGGAACAAGTGCTTTGGATGTTGCAAAATCTATTAGCGAAGGGCTAGCACGAAAAGTACTTGCTGCAAGTATCAATGAGGAAGTATGGGATGCAACACGCCCTATACACAACGATTCGTCTTTAAAACTCCTTACCTGGGATGATGCCGATGCAAAATCAACTTTCCGTCATTCTACGGCTCATTTAATGGCAGAAGCGGTGCAAGCAGTATTTCCACAAGTAAAATTTTGGGTAGGACCTGCTGTAGAGCAAGGTTTTTACTACGATATGGATCTAGGCGACAAAGTAATGACTGACGATGATTTACTCGTTATAGAAAAGAAAATGTCGGAACTTGCTAAAAAGAATTCATCATTTGAAAGAAAAGAAATAAGCAAGGCAGATGCGGTGCAATATTTTACTGATAAAGGCGATGAATACAAATTGGATCTTTTGTCAAATCTCGAAGATGGTGGCATTACTTTATATACCCAAGGTGATTTTACAGATTTATGCCGAGGACCTCATATACCAAATACATCATTTATAAAAGCGGTGAAACTTACTAGTTTTGGTGGTGCATATTGGAAGGGTGATGAAAAAAACAAACAACTTACTAGGGTTTATGGTATTTCTTTTCCTGCACAAAAAGAATTGGATGAGCATTTGCTAATGCTAGAGGAAGCTAAAAAACGTGACCATAGAAAGTTGGGTAAAGAACTAGGTATATATACTATGGATGACAGTGTAGGGCAAGGATTAATATTGTGGATGCCAAATGGTACCATTATTATTGAAGAGTTAGAAAAACTTGCCAAAGAAACTGAAAATGCAGCCGGTTACAAGCGTGTAGTTACGCCACATATTGCCAAAGAAGAACTTTACATAACCAGCGGGCATTTGCCTTATTATGCTGATAGTATGTACCCACCAATGGAGTTGGATGGTACAAAATATTATTTAAAAGCAATGAACTGTCCGCATCATCACAAAATATTTGATGCCGAGCAAAAAAGCTACAAAGACCTACCTTATCGTATTGCAGAGTATGGCACTTGTTATAGATATGAACAGAGTGGAGAGTTGTTTGGCTTAATGCGTGTACGTTGCTTACATATGAATGATGCGCATATCTATTGTAGCAAAGAACAATTTGCACAAGAGTTTAAAGCAGTAAATGATATGTATCTAAAATATTTTAAAATATTTGGGATAGATAAATATGTAATGCGCTTAAGCTTGCACGATCCAGAAAAACTTGGTCAAAAATATGTGAACGAACCAGAGCTTTGGTTGGAAACCGAAGAATTGGTAAGAAGTGTATTAATAGAAAATAAGATTCCTTACATAGAAGTAAAAGGCGAAGGCGCATTTTATGGCCCTAAAATTGACGTACAAATATGGAGTGTAATTGGAAGAGAATTTACATTGGCAACAAACCAAGTAGATTTTTCGCAGGGTAGGAGTTTTAAACTTTCCTTTACCAATAAAGACAACCAACCCGAGACACCACTCATCATTCATAGAGCGCCATTGGGTACACATGAGCGTTTTATAGGCTTCTTATTGGAGCATTATGCTGGTAAATTTCCTACTTGGTTAGCACCCTTGCAGGTAAAAATATTACCTATAAGCGATAAATTTATGGACTATGGGGAAATTGTATTGCAGAAGCTTAGAGATGCAGGAATAAGGGCAGAAATAGACGATAGAAACGAAAAAATAGGTAAAAAGATTAGAGACACAGAACTCTCCAAAGTGCCATATATGCTCGTTTTTGGTGAAAAAGAGATAGCCGAAAATGCTGTTGCAGTGCGCAAACAAGGCAAAGGCGACCAGGGTGTTAAAAACATAGAGGAGTTCATAAAAGAAATTTCTTTAGAAATAAAAGAGCGTATAGGCGAATAATTTAGTAATTTTAAAAAAAATAGGCAGATTAATCATTAAAAAAATAAAAATTTACAACTTGCTTTTTTCCTGCCTAAAGTAATTTGTAAAATATCACAAATGGCATTTCCTCCAAGACCGCCCAGAGGTGCGTTTAATCCTCGCTTTAAAAAAGAACAACAACAAGAACATCGTACAAACGGCATGATAAGAGCCGTAGAAGTTCGTTTGGTTGGCGAAAATCTAACTCCAGGTATTGTTTCCCTTAATGAAGCTTTGAAAATAGCTGCAGATTTGGGAATGGATCTAGTAGAAATATCCCCAGGTGCAAATCCTCCGGTTTGTAGGGTTATAGATTATAACAAATTCCTTTACGAAGAGAAAAAGAAGAAAAAAGAAATGAAGGCGAAGGCCAAAACGAGTGAAGTAAAAGAAATTCGTTTTACGCCAAATACCGATGACCATGATTTTGATTTTAAAGTAAAGCATGCAGAGAAGTTCTTAGAAGATGGCAACAAGGTAAAAGCACATGTTCAGTTTAAAGGAAGAGCTATAATGTTTAAAGAAAGAGGGGAGTTGTTGCTATTAAAATTTGCAGATATATTAAAAGATGTAAGTGCATTGGAAGGTTTGCCAAAACTTGAAGGTAAGCGTATGCAGGTAATGCTAGCGCCAAAAATAGTAAAGAAAAAATCTGGTAATGAACTAGGTAAATTACACAAGGAAAAACCTGCCGATGAGGCTGCTCCGGTGGAAACTCCACCTGTAGAAACGCCTACTGTAGAGTAGTGATTTCCTTAGAATATATTTAGATGCTTTCTCAAATGAGGAAGCATTTTTTGTAAAATTTTTGGCCGATTTCTTGCTTTTATTTAGCGAAAGAGTAATTGCTTGGTACTAACTCACTACATAAAAACATTTGTTCCGTTGTTAGCTTTGTTTCTTTGTGTGAAAAAAAATAATTAATAAAAATGGATATAAGTTTAAATAAATACATAAGCGATTCTGGTTTTTGCAGCAGGCGAGAAGCAGATAAATACATAGATGAATGCCGAGTAACTATAAATGGAAAAGACGCTGACAAAGGCAATAGGGTAAAACCAGGGGATGTAGTAAAAGTAGATGGAGAGCCACTAAAAAAGAAAACTTCGCCTATTTACATTATGCTAAACAAACCTAAAGGTGTTACTTGTACTACAGATTTAAAAGACAAAAACAATATCATAGATTATGTAAACCATAAAGTAAGAATATTCCCCATAGGCAGGCTAGACAAGCTATCCGAAGGATTAATATTTCTTACAAATGACGGTGACATTGTAAATAAAATACTCCGAGCTGGCAATGGCCATGAAAAAGAGTATATGGTAATGACAGATACTAAAATAGATTTTGAGTTTATTAATAAAATGCGCAGTGGCGTAAAAATATTAAATACCACCACCAAGCCATGCTTTGTAAAATTGGAGGGCGATAACCGTTTTCGCATTATTTTAAAGCAAGGATTGAATAGGCAAATAAGACGCATGTGCGAAACACTTGGTTATAGAGTTGTGTCCTTAAAAAGAACTCGTATAATGAGCTTTACTACCAAAGGAATAGAGCCTGGAAAATGGCGTTATTTTTCTACAGAAGAAATAAATGCCCTAAATGAATTGCTAAAAAATAGCAGTAAAACTGATGGTGAAGATGGAATGGGAGAGTAGGCGTAATTTTCTGGTTTTTGGGTGTGGGTGGTTTTGGAATTAGAATTTTGTAATCTTGTATGTTGTTAATTTAATAAAAGCTTATTAATTCTAGAACACAAAGGTTTGTATAACGAACCTGATTTTTTGTAGGTCTTTTACAACTACAATATCCCCCCGTTTCTTTTTTCAAGTGTATTTCTTTGGGAATTGAATAGGAATATTTCGTAAACAGATTTAGCAAAGCAAAATATGGTTACGATTATAAGGCTGATATTGCCAGGCTCTATGTCTGTATTAAAAATCTTTTTTTGCGATGCTAAAACACCACCTAGCACAACAGCAATGTGTACAATCAATTGCCTGCCATCGAAAATGCTAGCAAAGTCGGAGGGGTGGGTACGTTTATAATCACCATTAATGTAGAAGTAGAATATTAGCTGCCTTAGTTGGTTTAGTATGATAGCAAGTAAGGTGTAATTAAAAGTAGGGTTCCTAAAAAGTATGATGGATAAAATACTAAAATGTTCACTTTTTTGGCTCGCCATTATACCAATAAAAGTGACAATGAAAATAAGGTAAAAACAAAAAATGCCTATGCGCATCAATAGGTAGCGGATGGCCTTACCTGCATGCGATACATAATTAACATGTAACCCTTTATAGGGATGATTACTATTGTGAAGCTTTTCATCGTACTCATCTCCTCGGCATCCAATTATTTTAAGCGTATTAAAAACAGCAATGATCAAAGTTTCCAACCAAAAAAGATAGAATACATAAAACGGTGTCCAACCCCAATGAAGTACACCCCATATAGGCATCAGGTTTAATGCAATAACCAATAGTAATGATAATCGTTGTTCTAGATTATTGAGCATATTGCAAATGTAATTTTTATATTGAATTAAAGATAAAGCAAACCTTTACGTGTCGTAAATATGTTGTACCAGCAGAGAATTTAGCTATAAATGTCTAAGTATATATTAATCCAAAATCTGATTTAATACCAATTAAATAAATGTGTAGTTCAATTGACTTTCTGTATAATTAGCTTAAAAAATTAAGGCTTCTTTTTTAGAGAAGCCTTAAATGTATATTTTGAAACTATTTTTTATTTAGCAGTATCCATTATTGGTTTTTGAGCCCCTCCAGTCATATCTGTATCTCCGTGAGGCATTGCATCTTTACCTTTCATCATCATCATTACATCTGGCATGCTCATAAATGCCCAATGCTCTTGAGCTTTACCATCTTTTAATTTTACTACATCTACACTTCTAGAGTCCATTTTAGTACTAGGTGGAAATCCCATGCTTGGGTTTGCAGTCGTAGTGCCTTTCATTTCTACAAGGGTAAATAAATAATCTCCATCAATAGCTTGAGAAACGATATTCATTTTAAAACCAGGCTCAAAGCTGCTGCGCATTTGTATTAGCATAGAAACAATTTTATCTCCACCTACGATATCTTCTCCTGTAGGTCCGCCATTGTGATCTACAGCATCGTCCGTAATCCATTTTTTTAGCGTTACCGCATCGCTAGTTTCCATGGCTTTGTAAAAGTTGATATTGTTTTCTTTAATAGTAGCAGATGCATCATCTTTTTTGGTAGCTTTATCTGCACAAGAAAATAAGCCCAATGCAAGAACAGTTGCCGAAGCAAATAAAATCTTTTTCATAAAAAATTATTTAATTGTTTAAAATGTAAGACAACGTAAATATAGAAAATAATTAATATAAAAGGGTGGTTATGGATTGTGTTTTATGAAAGAGTTGATTGGAATATTTCTTAATTCTAATTCTAATTGGTTTTGACGACTAATTGTAAAATGAAAAAAAGTTATACAATAGGCAGGTCTACTATCATCTCTTTATGAATATAGGTTAGGATTTCTTCAGCATTCTTCGTTTAAATAAATGATGTACCGAACGTTCCTGAAAAGATATACTGATGAAGAGTGGCTCACCTTAATGACGAGACCATTGAATTTAAATTTATAGACCAATGACCATAACCAAAAGAAAAAACATTA
>JANMFB010000009.1:0-6763 GCA_031377605.1 Ferruginibacter sp. | reverse complement strand
CATTGCCAAAGCAAAAAACAATCCTTAATTGATGAAAGAACTTATTCAAATTTTAGAAAAAAACGGATTTATATTTGCTCTTTTGTTAGTAGGAATTATAATGTACTTATCCTATTACGTTTCAAAAAAAATAACAAATCAAAAAATACCTGGCGCAGCAATTGCTATCAGCATAGGTTTAATAATTGCTTATTTTGGTGGCGAAAAAGGTATTGCTTCTTTACCTGCATTTTCTGGAATGGCATTTTTAGGTAGCTCTATGATGAGAGATTTCACTATTGTATCTACGGCAATGGGAGCAAGTTTTTCTGAAATAAAAAAAACAGGATTTATTGGTTTATTGTGTTTATTATTAGGAACTGTGGTTGCCTTTTTTATAGGTGGTACAATTGGTTATGCATTTGGATATACTGATGCAAAAAGTTTTGCAACAATAGGTGGTGGAGCATGTACATTTATTGTAGGACCTGTAACTGGAGGTGCTGTTGGTGCCAGTTCGGAAGTGATAGCCATTAGCATTGCTATTGGTGTAATAAAATCGATAGTTGTTACGATTAGCACCCCGTTTTTAGCAAAAAAAATGGGAATAGACAATCCTCAAACAGCAATGATATTTGGTGGAATTGTAGGGTCCACAAGTGGCGTGTCGGCAGGATTAGCAGCAATAGACCCGAAGCTAGTTCCTTACGGTGCTATAACCGCCACTTTTCATACTGCAATGGGTTGCTTAATTTGTCCATCGATACTCTATTTTATTATAACCTATTTTTTAAATTAAGCATTTTATGATTATCGAGTATGGTACAGATGAATTTAAAAATGAATGGTTGAAATATCTTGACGAAGACCCCGTTCACAAAAGTATAGACACTACCATTAAACTATCCGGTACAAGAACAGTATTAGCATACATAGAAGCAAATATTCCCCAGGCGATAATATGCGTAAAATTTGGTAATAAATTACCACAGAATATGCAATATATTTTAGGCAATGAAATAAATATCAATAATGACAACCCATTCCAATATGCTATTTTCTACTCTATATTTAGACTTAAACATGCCACTGTAAAGGGTGCAGGTGCTATTGCGATAAAAAAAGCTAAAGCTTATTTTAAAGAAAAGCAAATTAAAAAATTTTATACGCTGAGCCCAATCCCTGAATTGACAAAAAATTTTAAACACATACCAACTGAATCAGAAATAATACAATATTTGCAAAGTGGCTTGGGTGCTGTTGCAAAATTTCATATGGGAAATGGTGGAGCTATACATGCAGTAAATTTTAATGCAGATATGACACCACAAAGAATTTATGAAAGTTGGGGCATTATGGTAAATTATGACTACAGTGACTATGCATAATCTATTGAAAAAAGTGTGTATTTATTAATTCCTTACAGTTGTAGATTCTCTAGTAAACAATTTCGATTTTAATACGATATTCTCATTTGGAATAAACCTTTTATTCTTATCGAGGTTTTTAAATAAAACCGTAGCCGCTTGCTTACCTATTTCAAAAGCAGGCTGGGTAATAGTTGTTAGCGAGGGATTGAGCAAAGAGGCTGTATCCAGATTTGAAAAACAAATTATTTTTATTTCATCAGGAATTTTTATTCTCAACGAATTACATACCTCATACGAAGAAATAGCAAGTTTTTCTACAGCTGCGAAAATTCCGTCCGGCTTTACTTTTTGTTTTAATAACGCTTTTATTTTTTTTAAATTATCTGCAGCATTATTTCCACAGTAAATTATTCTTTTAGGGTTAAAAGGAATATCATATTTTGATAAAGCCTCTAAATACCCTTGCTTACGCTTATTATCAATTGACAAAACTTGAGATATAGATAAATATGCAATATCTCTACAACCCTGTTGAATTAAATGTTCAGTTGCATTAAACCCACTTACAAAATCATTGGTTGTAATTTTTGCGGTTTCTATTTCATGGCAAATTCTATCAAAGAAAACTACAGGTATATTTACTTGAATAAGATCATTAATATGGTCATACGTTTTTGTATTACTGGCAAGAGACATTATAACCCCATCTACTCTTCCATTGTGTAAGTGTTTTAAAATACTAGCTTCTTGCTCATAATTATCGTTGGAAACATAAATAAGGATATGGTAATCTTTTTGCTGCGAAATAGTTTCAGCACCTTTGATAATCTGAATAAAAAAGTTATTGGTAATCTCAGGAATTACTACTGCAATGGTATTGCTCTTATGATTGCGCAAATGACCTGCATATGGATTTCTATTATAACCCATTTTTTCTGCCATTTCTTTTACACGCTTCCTTGTTCCCTCTCCTATCTCATAACTATCTCTCAATGATTTAGAAACAGTAGAAATAGATACTCCCAAAATTTTTGCAAGTTCTTTAAGGTTCGTAGTTCCGTTCATTCTTTTTAACAAATGAAATGATTTTTTCTTACAATTTACGAAAATTTAACTACAACGTTTTCGTAAATATATAATTGCTTGCTTCTATAATAATGAAAACAATCATTGAAATTTGAATTGTAAAAAAGTATGACACCTCACTTTTTTGTTAAATACAAAAAATAAGGTAATTACTAAATCTAATATGTAAAATTGCTTTATAAATTTATAAGATTAAAATAACCGATTGCATGACGAAATTTTACCAAAGTGCTTATAAAGCCATCATCAGTTTATTATTATTATGCTTTTTTTATGCTCAAACATCTTACGCACAGCAAATAATCGGTTCATTTTCTCAAATGGATGGCGGATTCGAAAACCAGACAATTGGAAATTTAACTAGCACGAGCAGTTCTAGTACACCTGCTAATGGGATTTGGGCCCGAGGCGGAACTTCGGGAGGAGGTTCAGGAAGTGCAATTGTAAGTTCAGCCAATGCTCGTTCTGGCTTAGACTACATTACTTTATTTAACACTGGATCAAGTACTGCAGCACCTCGTACTTTCTTATCACCATGGGTTAATAGCGCTTCAATTGACCAGTCAACATCCTATGTTATTCAATTTTATTGTAAAGCTGCTGATGGTGTTACTTTTCCTAATACAACACTTACTGCGGGTGTATCTGTTGCTTCGGGAACCTCGGCAAATTTTTTCAGTTTTACTCCTAGTGGCACTCCTAATATATTTACAAAATATAGTTTAGTTGTTACTCCACCTGTTGGTATTTCTAATAATGGATATAGTGCTTTTAAAATTGCAGGAAGTACCACTAATAATGTGAAATTTATTGATATTGATGATTGGGTAGTTTACCCAGGCACTAGTGTAGATAATACCTTACCATTAATTCCAGGTGTAGCATCCACTTCCAATCCTACAGGAGGTTCATTAGAAATTTCATGGGGAGCATCAGCAGATATAGATGGCGGTGGTTATGTTGTTGTTAGATATTCAAGTAATCCTACATTAGGACCTGAACCAAACCCAAATGTAAATGGAATATACAATATTGGTAATAATATTGGACTAGGAACTGTTGTTTATATAGGAACATCTACTTCTTTTATAGATTACGGATTGGTAAACAACAGCACTTATTTTTATAGAATATACACTGCAGATAAAGCTTTCAATTATTCAAACCCTTCCACTACTAATGGTACCACAAATACTTTACCAACAACAATAAAATATTATATAGATTTCATAAGTGGAAATGATGCAGCATCTGGCACCATTGCTTCACCATGGAAAAATATTTCGAAAATAAACTCACTAACATTCTTACCTGGCACTCAAATTTATCTGAAAGCAGGTTGCAGTTGGACTGGTCAACAATTAAAATTTAATGGTAGTGGAACAGCAGGAAACTCAATTGTAATAGATAAATATGGCGCAGGGGCAAAACCTATATTGGCAGGAAACGGTTTGATAGGTCAAGGAGTAGTGTACCTCTATAATCAATCTTATATAGAAATAAACAATTTGGAAGTTACTAATTCCCCCAATGGACCTGTGGATGGAGATTATTTTGTGGGGCTTTTTCAGAATGGAAATAATCCTTTAGGAGCAGATAGAAGAGGCGTTATGGTTGCTATAGATAACTATGGTACTTCAAATCATATTTACCTTAAAAATTTGGATGTGCATCATGTAAAAGGACAACTCGGAAGTGGAAGTACAACTGTAAATGGAGCTATTCCAAAAAGAACTGGAGGTATATATTTCACAGTACTTGGGATTACTGAACAAACAAATAGTAATTCTAGATTCAATGATGTACTTGTTGACAATTGCTCAATAGCTTATTGTGAAAATATTGGTATTTCTTTAGATAACGAATGGAATGTTTATTATCCTGGAGGGCAAAATTCCGTAATACCTGCAGATGTTACTGAATACAATAATTGGTACGCCCGAAGATTCTCCAATATTAAAGTTAGTAATAACGTTATCCATCACATTGGCAAAAATGCGATGATCATACGTTGTACAGATGAAACGGGCTTGATAGAATACAATACTTGCTATGAAACAGCTTTAGGCACAACTGGCAACACCATGTTTACAGCAAGAGCAAAAGGAACTATTTTTCAATTCAACGAAGGCTCTTTTAATAGAAGTACAACACAAAATGTAGAACCCGGTAATATTGATGGATGCATGTATGATCCAGACTTTGGAAGTGTAGGTATTATTTTTCAATACAGTTACAGCCACGATAATTCTGAAGGTATTTACTGGGGCTGTAATACCAGAGGAGCAAATAATAACACCACAGGCATACCAGATCCTGGAGATGTAGGTTGTACTTTGCGATATTGTATTAGCCAAAATGACAAAGGAAGTTTAGTGTTTTTTAATTACTCCTCTGCAGGGAACGAAATATACAATAATATTTTTTACACTAGTGCAGGAATAAGTGGCAATATTATTCATGAAAACAGCAATAATAATCATACCTATAATTACTTTAATAATATCATTTATAATTTAAGTACAACGCAGAATTATTCATTTGGATCTGGTACGGGAATTCAAACGAGAACTATTAGTAACAATGTTTTTTTTGGCCAGCACCCCACAGGTGCTTCAACAGGCGAGCCTTCGGATCCATTCAAAATAATTTTAAATCCGTTATTTGTAAACCCGGGAAGTGGTACACTGGGGCTTAATAGTCTAAACGGTTATAGACTCAATGTAGGTTCCCCTGTTTTAGCAAATGGCGCTGTTATTTCAAATAATGGCGGTAGAGATTATTTCGGTAACATTGTACCAAATACTCCACCAAACAGAGGGGCTTACGAGGGAGCAGGAATTGGGGTGCTCGCTGTAAAATTGATTAACTTTTCTGCAAGCAAAAAAAACAATTCGGTATTACTTTTGTGGACCACTTTATTTGAACAAAATAGTAGCCATTTTGAAATTGAAAGATCTACAGATGGAGTAAACTTCTTTAAAATTAATGAAAAGAAAAATGCTGGCAATTCCACTTTACAAAATTATTATTCAAGTATAGATTTTAGTCCTGCAAATGGAATAAATTATTATAGATTGGTGGAGATTGATTTAAATGGAAAAGCAACTCACTCCAATATCTTACAAATCATCTTTAAAAAAGAAAGCCAACCAATCGTTATATTCCCAAACCCATCCAAAGATTACATACAAATTCTCTTGTCCAATCACTCAAATGAACCCATTTCAGTGATGATTTATACAGTAGAAGGACGCTTAATGAAAACCATAAAAACTATTACAACTGATATTTTTAATTTAAAAATTGATGATTTGCCTAAAGGGCTATATGTCGTAAATATTTACAACACAAACACTAATCAAAAAATTAGCACAAAAACATTTTTAAAAGAAATGTGATAAATTATAGATGATTTATAGCTCAAATATTGCGAAAATTAACTACCACGTTTTCGTAAATAAAGGCTCTTATTAATAAAAAAAATACCAATTTTAACCCGAACTTGCTCAAATAAAAATAAAAAAAACGATTGCTATGATTTTGAAAAAAGTAATAAACACACTGCTTATTGCAATGTTTGCAACATGTGTACATGCGCAAACAACAACAATAAAAGGTAAAGTTTTACAAGAGGATGGTTCTGCCTTAAAAGGAGTGAACATAAAACTGAAAAATTCTAACACTATTGTTCAGACAACTTCATCCGGTGATTTTAGTATTCAAGTACCCGAAAAAGCAAACAATGTTCTTATTTTTACAAGTATAGGTTTTGCAAAAAGAGAAATAGATTTAAAAAAACAAACACAGCTAAATGTTACTTTAGAAATTTTAGCAAAAGATGGTGAAGAAGTTGTAGTTGTAGGTTATGGTACACAAAAGAAGAAAGACCTTACCGGCGCAGTAGCAAAAGTAAATATTGCAGAGCTTCAGAAAGCTCCTGTACGCTCATTTGAAGAAGCACTTGGAGGACGTGTTGCAGGTGTTCAAGTAACATCTACAGATGGGCAGCCAGGCTCACCAATTGCTATCGTTATAAGAGGTAACAACTCCGTAACTCAAGATAACAGTCCTTTGTATGTTGTAGATGGTTTTCCTTTAGAAAATCCAAACAACAATGCAATTAACCCTTCAGACATAGAATCTATTGAAGTATTAAAAGATGCTTCTGCCTCTGCTATTTATGGTGCTAGGGCAGCAAATGGAGTAATTCTGATTACAACAAAAAAAGGAAAAGCAGGAAAAACTGAATTTAATTTTAATAGTTTTTATGGTATGCAAAATATCATCAATAAAATTGATGTTTTAAGTCCTTATGAATTTTTGAG
>JANMFB010000004.1:0-3539 GCA_031377605.1 Ferruginibacter sp. | reverse complement strand
CTATATACCAACGGTCTAATCGTGATCTTCAAATTATACCTTCTGTGTATTCGTAATAGCACAATTGGATTGGCCTAAACGAACAGTAAAAAGGCATTGTA
Organism: Ferruginibacter sp.; assembly: GCA_031377605.1. Lineage (GTDB taxonomy): Bacteria > Bacteroidota > Bacteroidia > Chitinophagales > Chitinophagaceae > Ferruginibacter. The sequence continues at coordinate 3,438 of JANMFB010000004.1, read as the reverse complement.
CCGAAAATATACTTGAATATCTATGAATATTATTTGTATTTATTCACTAAAATAAGCATGAATTTTTTTCTTTTCATTAATGAAAAAAATTTAACCTCATTCAAGTTCAATTTTCCCTTTATAATTCACCTGGGTGATATCTTTTCTCTACATGTTTCAACACATCTTCTTTATAAAACAATACATCTTTAAATTTCCCTTTGCTGTACATTTCTCCTTGATCAAAAAAATGCTTTGAATTTACATTCCCACTTTCACCGCCTGCTAACAAGGATTTTGCTTTTACTTTTGTACCAAACTCAACAGCGCAAATAAAACTATTACCGTGTACACCATATCTTTTTTTTGTGCCCGGAAAAGTTGTACTAATGTAGGAAGGCAACATGCCCCAAGCAGATGAAGCAAAGCCCACAGGTTTGCTCGGTTTATCGTCATCAAACGTATTTTCAATATTAGAGGATATTCGTTGAAAACGGTTTATCTCTCCCCACTCAATTTGCCAATTTCCAAATTTTTCTTTTAGCTCCTTTATAACAGAAAGCAGAGGAGGAATAACTTCACTCACTTGCATAGATGCTACAAATTCATTCGTTTTATCAACAAGATCAGCACGAGGTTTATCTACTTTCGTTTTAATGATAGTTGCCGATATTTTTTGTCCCCATTCAATGGCAAGTGTAGTAGCAACCGATTTTTCCCCGCACCTAAAGTCCCAATTTTTTAGCAACGTTATTGGTTCTATTAATTGCATATAAACAGAATCTTTAGATGAATAATTTTTCTCAAAAGTATTTACCAAGGCAGGAATAGTTTTTTCAAATGCAGCTAGATATGTATCGTAACCTGCGGCTATTACTTTGTCCAGCGTGTACGATTTTTCTTTGTCTAAAACCCTTACTGCATTAATACCACGAAAATTTTCGCCATCGGGTGCCATGTATGTTGGATAATCCATTTTTTTTGGGCTGTATTTGCCTGCTACAGTAAAAGGAGTGGAGTTACAATTTTGTAGCCACCCGTTCTCAGGATTGTATAAATGTACACTTTCATTTACCGTATGATAACCTCTCCATTCTGTTGCAGATATAGTACCATCAACCGGTTTGCTCCAATCGTATTTTGGATCACGCTTTGGCAAAAAATTCCCATGCCAGTAAGCAATATTTCCTTCGCCGTCTGCATACACAGTATTATTGCTTGGGTTTGCTCCCATATCCATTATTTTATTGAATGCAGAAAAACTATTTGCTTTGGTGCGTAACCAACTTTGCATAAAGCCTTTTGTATCTCGGTTGTTGTGGCGAAGGCTTAAATAAGCACCGTCTCGCTTTGAAAGTATAGGCCCATGATTAGTAAAATACGTATTGAATAATTTAGTTGAAAACCCAGTACCATTTTTGTATTTAATAGTGATGGGTTTTATGTTAACTTCTTTTTGTTTTCCTTCATATTCATAAAACCACTTGGTGTTTTTTTTGCTTATCTTTTCTATATAGGCATCAGAAATATCCACTTCGCTCGATGTATGCATCCATCCACAATGCTCATTAAAACCTTGGTAAATGAAAGGCTGCCCCCAAGTAACTGCGCCATATACATTCATTCCTTCATCGCTTACCATATGTACTTCAGGTCTAAAATAAAATGTTACATGCGGATTGATGTATAAAATAGCATTGCCATCTTTTGTAATTTTTGGGGCAAAAGCAAAACCGTTTGAGCCAGTTAATATTTCTTCTTTATACACTTCATTGTTTGTTTCTTTTACAAGTGATTCATCTGAGCTATAAAAATTTTTCAATTCATTTAGGGATATGCCTCCTGTGCTGATGGCGCCTATACTTCCATCCGTCCATAGTAATGGATACCAAGGTTGAAAACGATGGAGCAATGCTGGCTTTGTTTGTGGATTTTTATAAAGAAAAAAATTAATTCCATCGGCATAGGCGTTTAATATTTTCTTTAACCAGGGAGCTGCTTTTGTATAATCTTTTATGGCATCTGCACTATCAATAACCAATCGAATGAGTAAGTCGCTGTATAGATTTTTTTCTCCATTAACCTCCGATAGCCTTCCTAACTTTTCAATATAGTTTAACTCTACTCTTTTAAAATCATCTTCGCATTGGGCATACAATAACCCAAAAACCGCATCTGCATCAGTTTTGCCATACACATGCGGTATCCCAAAATTATCTCTAATGATTGTTATGTCTTTAGCTTGCTTGTGCCAAAGTGCAATTTCAGTTTTAGAAAATGACTGTGCAAATAATTGAATGGGTAATAAAAAAAGAAGAAATATGAATTTCATAAAAAATTTTTAAAGCAATCTGCCTTTTGACAATTACAGAAAAACTGAATAAATATCAGTTAAGGAAAAGCAAAACAAAGGAAAAAAAATTCAATAAAAGTAGTTTTAATGCCCTTGCTTTCTTCTTATAATTCCACCTGATGCTTCTTTAATGGTACTGGCAAACATAAATGCTTTTGCATCTACATCATACACAAGATTTTTCAACTTACGCATTTCTAATCGGGTTACTACTGTAAAAATAATATCACAATCGGAACTCACTTCAAACTTGCCTGGCAAAAAACCTCTCTCGCCTTTGTAAACGGTAATACCTCTACCCAAATTATTTACAAGCTGGTATTTTATTTCTTCGCTTTTACTAGATATGATGGTAACCCCTGTGTAAGCTTGTAAACCCTCCACTACATAATTAATAGTACTCGTAGCTGAAAAATAAGTAAGAACTGAATACAAGGAAGTTTCTATCCCAAATTTAAAAGCGGCCACGGCAAAAATGAGTATGTTAATACCAAGAATAATTTCTGTAATGGTAAAAGAAGTACGTTTTAAAGTATACAATGCCAGAACTTCAATACCATCTAAAGCTGCACCTGCTCTCATTATTAGCCCAATGCCAATGCCAAGAAATACACCACCAAAAATGGAAATCAATAACTTGTCTTTTGTCATTGCATATTCTGGTAAGATGTATAAACAAATACCCAGTAAGATGATACTGATAAGTGTTCTTAAGGCAAATCTTTTCCCTACAGAAAAGTAACTGATAATAACCAGGGGCATATTTAAAGCTAAAATAAGTACCGTTAAATTTATATGATACAATTCATGCAACAACAAAGAAAAACCTGTAACGCCACCATCAAAAAAACGATTAGGAACTAGAAAACATTTTAATGCAAAACCTGCAATTGTTACACCAAATACCATCAGTAAAATGTCCTGTAATATTTCCGCAAAATTATTTTTGTTCTTAACCAAAATATGTTGTTTAGATTTTAACTTTTGCAGATTAACTTGCTTTTTTTCTTCTCTTTACTGGTATCAATTGCAATCGCTTCCTGCTTGATCGTGTACGCGAGCCAGTCGCCATATTTGACAGGATATTTATACTGTGTTACATAAGG
>JANMFB010000401.1:0-5149 GCA_031377605.1 Ferruginibacter sp. | reverse complement strand
AAAAAATGTAACGATTAATAGTGACAGCAAAAGAACTTCTCAAATAGGTGAAGGATGCGAGTTGGTAAACGGTATTGTAGGTTTTGGGTGCAGGATTTTCTATGGGGTAAAAGCTGTACGTTTTGTGATGGCTTCTCACTCGCAATTAAAATATGGTGCAAGATTAATCAATTCTTATCTTGGGAATAACTCTACTATTTCTTGCTGTGAAGTTTTAAATTCGTTAATATTTCCATCGCACGAGCAACACCACAACAATTCATTTTTATGTGCAGCATTATTAATGGGACAAAGCAACATGGCTGCTGGTGCTACCATTGGTAGCAATCACAATAGCCGTGGGGCAGATGGCGAAATACAGGCAGGCAGAGGTTTTTGGCCAGGACTATGTGTAAGCCTGAAACACAATTCTAAATTTGCATCGTTTACCATTATTGCTAAAGGAGATTTTCCTGCAGAATTAAACATACCCATACCATTTAGTTTAATAAGCAACGATGTGAGTAATGACGAATTAGTTGTAATGCCTGCCTATTGGTTTATGTACAACATGTATGCACTAGAACGTAATGCAAATAAATATAAAACTAGAGATAGAAGAACACAGAAAATTCAATTAATAGAATACGATTATTTAGCACCCGATACAATCAATGAAATATTTGATGCTATACAGAAACTGGAAAAACTTACCCCTAATAATGAAGACGAAGCACAAACAACAGCATGGGAAAATACTAATAGGCAAACCAAAGTGCTTAAAGTAAAAAAGTCTATTAGCGTGTACAAAGAGTTAATTCAATTTTACGGAATGAATACTTTGTTAAATCACGTTAATGAAAACAATTTTGAAAGTTTTGATAAATTTAAAAATTCATTACCAGTAACTATTAGCAGAAACGAATGGATTAATTTAGGCGGGCAATTGATGAAAACGTCAACTGTCCAAAAATTAAAACTAGATATTAAATCTGATGTAATTTCTAATTGGACAGAAGTGCATAACAGATATATGTTAGAAGGCGTTAATTATAAAAGTGATTTATTAGAACACGCTTATTGTGCATTGTTAGAAAAATTAAATATTACTACGAAACAATTTACTTCAGCATTATTTAAGCAATTATTAGAAGAAACGATTGCTACAAAAACTTGGATGACACAGGGAATATTACAATCGAGAGAAAAAGATTATACAAACCCTTACCGCAAAATGGTATATGAGAATAATGAAGAAATGAATAACGTTTTAGGCAAACTAGAGGATAATAGTTTTATACAGGATCAATTTGAGGGATTAGAAAAGTTTAAGGAAATGATTGGAAAGGTAGATTTAAAATAAAATAAAGTTTTAGTAAAGAAAGGACTTCTAACTTGTTATTATGAAAAATTATCTAACTAATATAATTGTACCCTTATATTTTTTAGGAACATTATCTGAATCCAAAAATTCAAGGATGTACACATATGTACCAGTTTCTTGTAATTGTCCATTGTAAAAACCATTCCAACCGGCAAACTGGTTTTCTGTAGTATAAATTTTTAATCCCCAACGGTTCCAAATACTGAATTTATAATTTGTTACAGTTTCTGTAATAATGGGTCTAAAAATATCGTTTACTCCATCTTTGTTTGGAGTAAATGTATTCGGTATAATAAATGGAATACAATCTTTCTTGTATAATTCTATACTATCTTTTCCTATGCAACCATTTTGATCTTTCACAGTAAGATAATATTTCCCAATTTTATTTGTAATGATTGAGCTACTTTTTTCGCCTGTGCTCCATAGGTATTCAACATAATTACCTACTTTAATAATTTCCATTTTTCCTTTACAAATACTTCTATCATCTGGTAAAAAATTTGTGGGAGGCAAATAAAAAGATTTCAAACGGAAACTATCTATGGCTTTGCAACCAAAATTATTTTTTACTAACACCCAGTAAAGTCCCAAATTGATAGCAGAAAAGTTGGGATTTAAAGAACCGTCTTGCCAGAGATAAGATTGAAAATTTCCGGGATTTAAAACGATGATACTGTCTTTACAAATAGATTTATCTGGTCCTAAATTAGGAATTGGTAATGGATTTACAATTACCTGAATGTTTACTTGACTTTTACAGCCGTTAGTATCCGTCCCTCTCACTATATAGTTCGTACTCACATTAGGAAAAGCAACTACAGATGCCCCAAAATTTGAAGAAAGACCTATTGTAGGACTCCAAAAATAGGTATTAGTGCCGCTAATATTTAAAGTAACACTATCTGTTTCACACAAAACAGGATTCAATGGACTATAATTAAATGTAGGAAGCGGATTTACAATAATAAATGCGCTTTTGGCACTTATACAATTATTAGTGTCTTTTACACTTACTGTTATTGTGCTATTTATTGAAGGGTAAGCCTTCACTATAGACCCCGAAGTAGCAGATAAAATACTAGAAGGTGTCCAAGTATATTGAGTGATGATACTACTGCCAGTTGCAGTTAGACTTATTGTATCCCCTAAACAAATGGAGGCAGCCACTGGATTAATATTAATTGTTGGCAAATCATTAATAATTACATTAATTGGTACTCTTTGGCTTTCTATACCCGCAAGAATTTGGGAGACATACCAAAATTGCTCACCTGGTATAGCAGAAGATGGGGTTGGAGCAATGGAAGACCCAATACCTCCTGTGGGCGTACTATACCATAAAATAGAGCCTGTACCATTTGCAATTAAAGGTACTGTAGGCTGATTTTTACAATATACAACAGGCGTAATAACTGTTGGTAAAGGCGAAACAGGGAAAGGCGATATTGTAATAGTTAATGTACGATTATTACAGGTCGTTGTTGTTGTAGCATTTCTTATTCCACTTACTGTATAAACAATCGGAGAGGTACCTACAGTGGCATTTACATTACTACCAGTGCCTACGTTCAGATTTGTAGTTGGTGTCCACGTCCAATTATAATTAGATGCATTAGAAATACCGATGGGTAATATAGAACCTATTGGCTGTATAATGGTAGAACCCGATAAGTAGTTTGTGCCATTAAAACTAAAGCCTTGATCTATATCTACAAAAGCATCATCTAAATCTTCTTTATTTAAAATATAGGCATAAGCTATTGCAGTACTATCACCAGGTGGCAGGTTTCCAATTTTAAACACAATACCAATTCCAACATCTCCTATTGCTGAGTCTTGATAAATATAACCCGGAGCAACTTGATTGAAGGTTTGTGCTAAACCTGCCAAAGGAGTTAGTCCATTAGATAAATAAAAACACTTAGAATCACATGCTTTAGTACCCAAACCCAAAAAGGCATTATAGGTTGTACCAGTTGCAGTAACCATCGTTTTATTAAAAGGATTGGGAGATTGAAAATCTATTTTATTTTTTGTAGAAAAAACGTTTGTAAGAGAGGCCTCATTGTCAGGATCAACCGTGCGCATGTAATAAATTCTTTTAAGTGTATCAATTCCAGTATTTTTCAAACTCACAGACACTGTAAAGTAAGATTTGGTCTTTTTAAGTACGATGGTTTGTCTAATAGCAAGAGTAGATGCTAACCCGGACCACACAGACTTTTCTTCCGAGGCAGTAGTTGTATAATCGATATTATTTCCACTAAGCCCTGAAGAAAATCCTGAATTACCGTTTGTTTGATATGAGTTTGAATATGCATTTCGTTTTACTCCATCAATTTCTATACTCCACCCTTCTTGCACAGTTTGTGGCATAAAATAATCTCCCATAAAAGCCGGTGTACCTACTGTCCAACCATCTTTGGTATAATCTGATACAAAGCCAATTGCTTGTAGTCGGGAAGCAAAAGAGTTGTCAGTGGGGTTATACATTAATACAGGCCCTGGTGTTGGCCTAGGATGATACCCAAGTGGTGCATTATTAGGTGTTCCGAAAGCTCCATTTGGAGCAATGCCTACTTCAAGATAATCGCTTTTTAAAAAAACACAACCATTCAATATTTGTGCATTTACATTGGAGATTTTACAAACAAAAAAAATAAAAATTATAAAAAATTTGAGCATAGATTAATGGTATGGTATCAACTGGGAATTCAAATTACCTTCTCTATAAAAAGGATTTTGAAAAATATTTATTTAGATCGAAGGTATTACATTTCGATTGATAACACAATGCTTAAAAAGTGCTCTTCTAAAAAACTATGTTAAGAGAGATTTAATAAAAAAATAACCTCAAAAAAAATTAAGATATAGCTAATTCAAAAAGATAAAAACGACGAAATAAATATAATCAACTTCACAAAATGAACTTACTAAAAGTAAATATCAATCCGATATAAAATATTTCACTGCCAACTCATATCCTCTTAAACCAAAGCCACTCATTACACCAATACATTTTGCAGAAACATAAGAGTACTTTCTAAATTCCTCCCTATTAAAAATATTGGAGATATGTACTTCTATAACCTTACTTTTTATAGCAGCAATGGCGTCTCCTATTGCTATTGATGTATGTGTGTACGCACCGGGATTTAAAATTATTCCATCTGAAGAGAATCCAAATTTTTGAATAGATTCGACCAACTCTCCTTCTATATTACTTTGATAATATTCGAAAGCTACTTCAGGAAAAATTGTTTTTAATTTTTCTAAATAAGATTCAAAAGTTTCCTTGCCATAAACCTCTGTTTCTCGCTTTCCAAGAAGGTTTAGATTTGGTCCGTTTATAATGGCTATTTTCATTTCAGTTTGTAATTTCAAAATTAAAAGCTATCAGCTTGAACTTGCCAAAGGTAACTCACCTGCAAACCAAACGCCTTTGACAAGCTCAGACTGACAACACATTTATTGAAGTAAATTTCTTAGAGATTCTCTTGATCGTCAATTTTAAACCATTGAACTATTAAACTTTATTATCCTTTGAACTCCTTCAACAACTTTCAACTTTTTCAACAATATTAAAATCTTTCAACTCTTTGTTATCATCGCAATAAAATCATCAAACAAATACCTACTATCGTGAGGCCCAGGTGTTGCTTCCGGGTGATATTGAACTGAGAATGCTTTCTTATTTTTTATTCTTATACCTTCAATACTATTATCGTTCAGATTTACATGTGTTATTTCTATGTGTTCATTTTTCTTTACTGCATCCGCATC
>JANMFB010000390.1:0-4430 GCA_031377605.1 Ferruginibacter sp. | reverse complement strand
GCCCCCACTGTAGAAACAGGGCGGCTCTAACGATTGCTTGCTATATGAAAATCTTTATTTTGTTTTGCTTTGTAAAAATTTGAAACAACATAGAGTAAATTTGCTCTAACGATTATTCCCCCTATTAATGAATGTTTAGAAATTCAGAACTATTTTTACTTTGTAAAGGTAATAGTAGTTCTTTTTTATTTTAAACTTATGTTGAGGCTTTTTTATTATCCTTAACACAAGTAATATAACGATAAACCCTTTACTATATTGTGTTTTAGACTTTTTTAATTATGATACCCAACAGATTTACTGATACATTATTTCAATTAATTCGGTCTTTAGAAAAGGCTGAAAAGCGTCATTTTAAGCTTTTTGTAAAAAGAAGTTCGGGAAATGAGGACTTAAAAATAATAGAATTGTTTGATGCATTGGATAAACTACAAGTGTATGACGAAAATGTGTTGCTAAAAAAGCTCAGTACCATAAAGAAACCTCAGTTAGCAAATGTAAAAGTGCATTTGTACAAACAATTACTTGCAAGTTTACGATTACTTAAAAGCACAGATAGCATAGATCTACAATTGAATGAGCAATTTGATTATGCGCATATTTTATATAAAAAGGGATTGTTTTCTCAAAGTTTAAAAATATTGGATAAAGTAAAAGAGACAGCAAAATCAAACCACAAAGTAAATTTTCTTTTACAAGTAATCACTTTAGAAAAAAGGATAGAGACATTGCATATCACCCGCAGTATGCAATCTAGGGCAGTACAACTTTCTACAGAAGTAAATGAGGTAAACCAACAAGCAGATGTACTTTCAAGGCTAAGTAATCTAGCTATGTTGCTGCATAGTTGGTTTATTCAAAACGGGCATACAAGAAATGAATCAGATGAAAATGCAGTAAAAGCGTATTTACTTCAACATTTACCTGTAAATGCTTTATATCAAAAAGGGTTTTATGAGCGTCTATATTTAAACCAGAGTTATAGTTGGTATTCATATATTCGTCAAGATTTTTTGATGTACTATCGGTATGCGCAAAAATGGGTAGACATTTTTGAAGAAGTACCTGTTATGGTTCGTGTAGAAACTGGGCATTATATAAAAGGTATGCATACTTTATTAAATGCGCATTTTGTATTGCGCAATTTTAAGGCTTTAGATGAAGTTTTAAAGAAGTTTGAAAAATTTGCAGAAACAGATAGGGTAAGGCTTCACGATAATTTTAGGATACAAGCATTTATAAGCATCTATAGTGCAAAAGTTAATAGACACAATATGTTGGGTACATTTAGTGAAGGAATAAAACTAGTGCCCACCATATTGGAAAGACTAAAAGATGATGAACTTTTTATTGACGAATACCGCATCAGGGTTTTCAATTACAAAATAGCATCCTTGTATTTTGGTAATAGAGACTTTGGAATTTGTATAGATTACTTGCAAAAAATAATTAATGAAACAAATGAGGTAAGAAATGATTTACAAAGCTATGCAAGGTTTATGCATTTGATGGCACATTACGAGCTTGGTAATTTTGAATTGATGGAGTATCTTACAAAATCTGTTTACAGATTTATGGCCAAAAAAGAAAACCTTACGGAAATAGAAAAAGAGATGTTTAAATTTTTGCGTAAGTCTTTCCTCATTTCTAGAAACGAAATGCAAAAGGGGCTCAAGGAATTATTGGATAAAATAAAAGTGTTTGAAAAAAATCGTTTCGAAACAAGGGTTTTTGCTTATTTAGATATTGTGTCCTGGATAGAAAGCAAAGTATACAATAAAACTATGCAACAAATTTTACAAGAAAAAAATGAAGAAAGAAAGAAAAGGATTTATAAATAGATACATACGGGTTGTAGGTTTCGAGTTTATTTAGTTTGAACTTGTTTTCATAAAAGCTATTTTTTTAAGAATAAAAATATAGATAGTTTTTTATCAAAAACGATAATTGCATACTTTTACAATATTGCATTTGGTTGCTGTTTAGTGTAAAACAGTTATAATTTTTTTACAAACTATTTTTTAATTTTCTAAAAAAATGACTTCAAAAATAATCATTACTATAGACGGTTGGTCTTCTTGTGGTAAAAGTACATTGGCCAAACATTTAGCCAAAGAGCTGGGATATACTTATATAGACAGTGGTGCCATGTATAGAGCCATCACCTTGTATTTTTTGCGTAATCATATTGATTGGACAAGTGAGGATAAAGTAAAAGAGGCTCTCAAAGAAATTCATTTGCATTTTGAACCAAATCCTAAGACTGGCTTATCTGAAATTTATTTAAACGAAGAGAATGTAGAATACCTTATTAGAGATTTAATTATAGCTGATAAAGTAAGTGATGTAGCTGCGATAGCAGCTGTGCGTAGTTGTGCAGTTTCATTACAACAACAAATGGGCAGCAAAAAAGGAATTGTAATGGATGGTAGGGATATTGGAACAACAGTTTTTCCTCATGCTGAATTGAAAATTTTTATGACAGCAGATATCGCCATAAGAGTGGAAAGAAGATTTAAAGAAATGTTTGAGAAAAATCCTAACATAGCTTTAAAAGATGTAATGAGTAATTTAGAAATGAGAGATTATATAGATTCACACAGAGAAGTAAGCCCATTAAGAAAAGCAGATGATGCAATCGTTTTAGATAATAGCAATATTGATATGGATGAGCAATTAAATATTGCCTTACAGTTTGTAAGGGATTTAACTCCTCACAATTAATTCATTGTTGCCTTTAGTGCATCAAATTGTCTGTTGCATTTTTTTAATTTTGCGATTTTTTCTATAATAGCTTCTACCATTGCATCAGGACAACTTGCACCACTTGTTATCAATATTTTGAGGGGTTTTTTATCACTTAGAAAATTTTCTTTGGTATGTTCGGTATGCTTGTGTAAGTTATAATGGAAAATTGTATTGTCATCTGTTATTTTATTCACTCCGTCTATAAAATAAGTTGTAAGTTTTTCTTCGCAAAGCTCCACTAAATGCGAGGTGTTGCTGCTATTGTATCCACCAACAACAATCGCAAAATCAGCTTCTTGCTCTAGTAACCCATACACTGCAGATTGATTGTCGTTTGTAGCATAGCAAAGTGTATCCCTTGTATCTGCAAAACGATCTCCAATATTTTTTTCTGTTAGCGCATATTTAGTCTGCATTACATTTTTTAAAAAATCGGCAATCCCTTGCGTATCGCTAGCTAGCATTGTCGTTTGGTTTATTACACCAATGCGTTGCAAATCTTGTGACACATCAAATCCTTCCGAAAATCTGCCTTCAAACGCAGTATAAAATTCTTCATTATTTTTTTCTCCGGTAATATATTTACTTAGTGCTATGGCATCTGCCATATCATTTACAATAACTGTAGGTGTTACATTTGCGGCGTGCGAAAAGGTTGCTCTCGTTTCCTCATGGGTATGTTTACCATGTACAACAACGGCATAATTTTTCTTGGCAATTTGCTCACCACGATTCCAAACTTTTTCTACAAATGGGCATGTAGTATTGTATTTTTTTGTAGAAATACCTAAAGCGTTTATTTTTTCTTCAATCGCTAATGTAGTACCAAATGCTGGGATGATAATAATATCTTCACCTGTAAGTTCTTCAAAAGGAATTAACATATTCCCTTTTGTATCTTGTAAAAATTGCACTCCTCTGTCTAGTAAATCTGCATTCACTTTTGGGTTATGAATCATTTCGCTCAACAAGTAAATTCGTTTTCCGGGATTTTCATCTATCGTTTTAAAAGCAATTACAATAGCATTTTCTACACCATAACAAAACCCGAAATGCCTAGCTAAATATATCTGTACATCACCTAAATCCAAAAGCGTAGGACTGAAATCCTTTTTCATTTTATCTTCCTCCTTTCGTTTTTCTTTAATGGAAGAGATAAGGGTACTGCGGTAAGTAAATGGTATAGTGAATTGTTTCATTTATTTAATTATACTTAAAATGCAAAGGTACGTTTTTAGAAAATGTTTAAGCAAAGGTTAAAGATGGTATTATGCCGATTGTGATTCACTTTGGACTATATATGATAATAATCGGTATAAGATATAATGTTCCTCGTTCTAGGATATTTCTGGACACATTTCTATTAATTATTTAATCAAAAACCGCTAACTATTGACTATTTTATAATCTATTAGTTAGCGGTTTTTTATTTTTCTCTCCAATACATTTTTCCAAAATTGAAAGGAGGATAACTAAACTCCGTTACTCCAATGTAAATGGATATTCATACAATCCATCATATCCTGGGTAGAAGCCACTTATTGTTATTTCCTTATTTTCTCCAATTATTTTTTTAAGTTCATCTAAGGAAGCTATTGTTTTGTCATTAACTTTTAAAATTACAAAACCATCTTTCATTCTGCTTTGTGTTTCTATAGCCCCTTCTTTTTTTATTTTCTTTA
>JANMFB010000374.1:0-2210 GCA_031377605.1 Ferruginibacter sp. | reverse complement strand
TTTTGAATATAGGTACAAAAATTAAAAAACTTATACCTGCAATCAAAATAATTCTTCCATCTTTTTTCTCTTTATCTGTGCAATGAGATGGGGGTATGGTAGCAACTTGTTTTCCTTTAAAACGATAAGCAACTATGAAAGCGGGGATAGCACAGGCAAAAAGACTAGGCAACAATAATTGTTTTATGATATTGAGGGCGGTAATTTGTCCACCAATCCAAAGCATGGTAGTAGTTACATCGCCCAATGGAGACCATGCTCCACCTGCGTTTGCTGCTATTACAATCATACCTGCAAACCATAGTCGGTCTTGTTTTTCCCTTAATATTTTGGATGTTAAAGAAGTCATTACAATGGCAGTAGTTAAATTGTCTAAAAGCGCAGATAGAAAAAATGTAATAGCAACAATGATGAGTAGTAATGAGGATTTACTAGTTGTATTTATTTTTTGTGTAATTATATCAAAGCCATCATGTGAGTCTATCAATTCTACAATGGTCATAGCGCCAAGTAAAAAGAAAAGTATGGATGCTATTTCTCCTAAATGGACCAACAAAGATTCACTTACTAAGTGGGTGCTTTCACTTTGAAGCATATAATATTGTCCAACAGAGTACAGCAGTTATTAATGCAGATGCCGCTTTGTTTAATTTTAAAGGATGCTCAAAAGCGATTGCTATGTAACCTGTAATAAAAATAAGGATAATGAGGATTGTCGCCATGATGTTTCAAATCAAAGTTATGCGAATAGGAGTTTAAGCTAATTTATTGCAATAAATTATAAAAATATTAATGGGATAGTATGCTATTGATCCGGTAAGCCTTTTTATTTATTAATTTACCACTTACATTAAACGTTGTACTTATTGATGCGGATTAAAATCGTCTGCGTTCCCTATTAAAACCTGCTCCAGAAGGCTTTGGCTTATCTTCTGCTGCTTTTACTACCAATGGCTTTTTGCCCAAAGAGATGTCTTTTAAATGTTCAATGGCTTCAAGAGCCTCTTCTTCATTTGCCATATCTACAAATCCAAAACCTTTGCTTTTACCCGTCTCTCTATCCATGGCAACTTTGGCAGAGTTTATAGTGCCAAACTTTTCAAATATTTCCATTAATTCGGCATCATCTAAGTCATAAGGAAGACCGGCTACAAATAGGTTCATGTGTTGGATTTTTGTAAAAGTAATTACTATAATCGGGATTGGCAATAGGAATAGAAAAATTGACTGAATTTATAATCCCGCAGATTGAACTTATTTCTAACTTTTTTGTTATAAATGTTACCGTTGAAAATTAATAATTTATTTTAATTGAGCATTTCGTTTCGTACAGAAATCAACTTAAATAAAATATATTCTTTAGTTTACAAACTTATTTTAGTACTAGGCAATTTTATATGCCTTGTTTTTACTTCAAATACCTGACATGGCTTTGTTAAATCTTATATAAATGAATAGTTTATTCTGGAATATTTATACATTATAACGAATAAATAATTGGAACCCTTTGATGAAGTACAATACATAACAATGGCATTTTCAAAAGAAGCACTGTTATTTTATTTATCCAGGTATTTGTTCTACTAAAATTTCGTTTCTTGCTTTGTTAAAATATGTACAAGTCATGTTGTCAAGATTAACAACCCATTTTTCAATTCCTGTTTCTGCACAATCCTTACAAAATGTATAATAATCTGTTTTGCCCTGTTGATGTGCTTTTAATAAAATACTGAATTTTTCTAAATCGCTATTTTCAGAAATTGTTAGTTCGTCATACTTTGATTTAGATTTTGTTACATAATCGTTTTTGCCAAAATACTCTGTATGGCCGTCTGTGACCCAATTTTCAAAGCGTTTTACTCCTATTTCTTTGATTTCTTGAATGTATTTTGGAAAGTCAGCACCCGATTTCACTTTTTCGTGAGCGTTTTCAATCTGTTCTATTGTAAACATATTTTTTGTATAAATTTTCTATCTGTTTCCTGTCGGTTTCTTATTGTTTTACAATTACTGCTAACGTACAAGTATTGCAGTAGGTTTGGAATTCATTACTTGTTCTGCCCGGAACTGCTGCCCAATAATAATTTAAAAGTACAATATAACAACTAAAAGCTCAACAGAGTTCCGTCCGACCAAACCGCTGCTGATAGCGAACTATAGCCGAAGATTACAACGTCCAGCTACACTTGTAGCAATGCCCATGTTAGCGG
>JANMFB010000369.1:0-18032 GCA_031377605.1 Ferruginibacter sp. | reverse complement strand
ATATAAATACCCATTATCAATACAAACCAACCAAAAGCTGGTTTTAATTTTTCACCGTCTATTTTTTTAGAGAGCATGGTACCCATAAAAATACCAACCGATGCTAACCCTGCAATGGTAAATAGGAATGCGTAATCAATTGTTACTCTATTTACTACGTCTCCTATAAAACCTAACAATGAATTAATGCTAATAATAAGCAATGATGTTCCTACTGCTTTTTTCATATTAATTCTTGTAAAAAATAACAATGCTGGTATAATTAAAAATCCACCACCTGCACCTAAAAATCCTGTAACTACACCAACCAATGCACCTATCAAAGCAACTTTAATAGAATTTGGATTGGCTCTAATTTCGTTAGGGTTACTTTTTTTAATCATTGAGTAAGATGCTGCTATCATTAAAATTGCAAATAAGGTCATTATAAAAATATCCTTAGTGATGGAAAATTTTTTTATTCGAAAAATAATTTCAGGCAAAAATGGTAACATAATTTTTCGTACAAAAATTAAAGTAATTAAAGATGGTAGTGCAAACTGTATGGCAGACTTTAATTGAATATTACCCATTCTATAATGCCTTACTGAACCAATTGCAGCAGTAGATCCTACGATAAATAAAGAATATGTTGTAGCTAATTTAGGGTTAATATTAAATAAATAAACCAAAACAGGAATAGTTAGAATGCTTCCACCTCCACCCATTAAACCCAAGGTTAGTCCTATTAAAATTGCACCTAAATAACCAATTATTTCCATCTTGTTTTTTTTAAAACAAAAGTGAATTTTAAAAATGAAAATGTTGGTTACAAATGTTACAAATGGAGATATATTTAAAAACCCTTTCATTAAGGAAAGGGCTTTTTAATTTGAGAATTATATTTCTATACCAAAGCAATATCTAACACTTGTGACATAGTTTTTACATAATGGAATTTCATCCCTCTGATGTATTGAAGATTTATTTCTTGCACGTCCTTTTCATTTAAGTAGCACATAATAATTTCCTTGATGCCACTACGTTTTGCTGCGAGTACTTTTTCTTTTATACCACCAACTGGTAGTACTTGCCCACGCAATGTTATTTCGCCAGTCATGGCTAAGAAGGGCTTTATTTTTCTTCCCGTAAATGCACTTGCAAGTGCACTCATCATGGTTATACCTGCACTTGGGCCATCTTTAGGAGTAGCACCTTCGGGTACATGTATGTGAACATTCTTTTTGGTAAATATTTCATTATCCAATCCTACTTTTTTTGCATTGGCTTTAAGCCAAGTAAATGCAGTAGTTGCACTTTCTTTCATTACTGTGCCAAGGTTTCCGGTAAGTTGTAATTCACCCTTGCCATCGCTCAATTGTGTTTCTATAAACAAAATATCTCCGCCCACATAAGTCCAAGCTAGGCCTACAGCTACACCGGGCATGTTTGCAGTTTTATATAATTCATTGCTGTATCTCGATTTACCTAATATCTTTTCTACATCATTATTGGTAACAGTAGCTTTCAGTTTTCCTTTCATTACAAGCTCCTTTGCTTGATATCGCATAATGCTAGCAATTTGCCTATTCAATTCTCTTACACCACTTTCCCTTGTATATTCTTCTATTACTTTTTGTAATACTGTATCACTCATTTTAAAACTGGTCTCCTTTAAGCCATGCATTTCTTTTTCTTTTGGCATTAAATGTCTCTTGGCAATTTCAATTTTTTCTTCTACGGCATAGCCACTTAAGTCTATTACTTCTAGGCGATCTCTTAGTGCTGCAGGGATATTGTTAATGTTGTTTGCAGTAGCTATAAACAAAACTTTACTTAAATCATATTCAAGTTCTAAATAATTATCATAAAAAGTATTGTTCTGTTCTGGGTCCAATACTTCTAGTAAGGCAGATGATGGGTCTCCTCTATGATCTGCGCCTACTTTATCTATTTCATCCAATATCATTACAGGGTTGCCACTTTTAGCTTTGCGTATAGATTGCAAAATACGTCCTGGCATTGCACCAATATATGTTTTACGGTGCCCACGAATTTCGCTTTCATCATGTACCCCACCTAAACTTACCCGTACATATTTACGATGTATAGCAGCGGCAATACTTTTACCCAAACTTGTTTTACCAATACCTGGAGGACCTATGAAACATAAGATTGGACTTTTCATATCTCCCTTCAATTTAAGTACAGCTAGGTATTCTAGAATTCTCTCTTTTATTTTGTTCATGCCATAATGGTCATGATCTAAAACCTTTTTGGCTTTTTTTAAATCGTAAGAATCGTTGGTAAAATCATCCCAAGGTAAATCCAACATAAGGTCTAAATGATTATACACAACGGAATAATCGGGAGTGCTGGGATGCATACGTTCCAGCTTTTCAGCTCCTTTTTTAAAAGCTTCCGCGGCAGCAGCATTCCACTTTTTGCCTTCAGCTTTTTTCATCATTTCTTTTACCTCTGCTACATTATCTCCACCAAGCTCTTCTTTAATAGCTTTCATCTGCTGTTGCAAAAAATATTCTCTTTGCTGCTTATCTAGTTCAGATCTTGTTTTGTTTGTTACTTTATTTTTTAATTCTGCATATTGCAATTCAGTATGCATTAAATTCATCAATAATTCTGCACGTTCTTTTAAATCACTTATTTCCAGTAGTTTTTGCTTTTGTTTAATATCAGCATTTAAATTACTGCTTACAAAATGAATAAGGAAGGAAGGGTTTTCAATACTTTTTAGAATGATGCCGGCCTCGCTAGGAATGTTTGGAGAAACGCCAATAATTTGTGCTGCTAAATCCTTAATACTACCTACCAATGCAGCTAAGTCTTTATCACCTTTGCGTTTTTCTTCATCTAATATTTTTATAGTGGCTGTAAAATATGGTTCCTCGGTAGTTATTGTTTCTATCTCAAAACGCTTTTTACCCTGAATAATAACGGTTGTGCCACCATCTGGCATTTTTATGAGCTTAATTATTTTTGCTACTGTACCAATCATTTCTAGATCAGTTGCTAGTGGTTCTTCTATACTACTGTCTTTTTGCGCTACTACGCCAACCAATTTGTCAGCCTTATACGCATCATTTACTGCTTTTATGCTCTTATCTCTACCTACTGTGATTGGAATTACAACCCCAGGGAAAAGGACAGTATTACGAAGTGGTAGTATAGGTAAAGTGCTTGGAATAGGCGTTGCGTCTGCATTTTCATCTTCATCTTCTGTAAGAGGTATGATTGGCATAAACTCCATTTCATCTTCTTGTGGTTGCAAAAAATAATTCTTATCCATTAAATTTGTTTAGTTAGTCATAATGTCAAAATCTAGTATAAAATTCGACATTTTTTGTGAGAGTCTTATAAGGCAACATTAGTGCCGAATTACTTGATTTTTTAGGGTTAGCTTGAATTCGTAAAAGTAGTATTTTGACTATGATGTTAGTATTGTTTTATTTTGGTTTTTTTTGGTAGCGGTATTGAACAAGTGTTTTCAAATTTACTGATAATTAAGTTCATTTAAAAAATGCAAAAATTGAAAAATTAATATTCATAAAAAAAGTAACCTTTCTTTCAAAAAGTTACTTTTTTATAAAAATTATCTAAAGCAAATTATTTCAATGCTTCAATCTTTTTCACAAAATTTGCTTTTGGTTGGGCACCTACTAATTTATCTACAACTTCACCATTTTTTAAAAATAGGATTGCAGGTATACTTGTAATACCATATTTTGTAGAAACTTCGGGGTTATGATCAACATTAAGTTTTCCTACATTTATTACACCGTTATATTCTGTAGCAAGTTCTGCTATTACTGGGCCTATTGCTCGGCACGGTCCGCACCATTCTGCCCAAAAGTCTACAACGGTAAGTTTGTCTGAATCTAAAACATCTGTTTGAAAGTTCGCATCTGTAAATTCGAGTGCCATAATATTTATTTTTTATTGTTATTACTTTGTTTTGTATAGGATGGCAAAATTATAGCCAATTTCTTTTATTGCAGCATTGACATATCCACAATGTGAGGATAAGCGGTTTTACTGTTATTAAGTCATGTATTGTCTGCCATAAACGTGGATTTCAACCAATAAACAAAAAGGTTTTGCAGCGCAAAAGATTTTTGCCACAAAGCCATAAAACCACGAAGCAATATGCCTTTGGTGCACCTAGGTTAGTCCTCATACATGAATAACTGTAATTGTTTTGCTGCGCAAAATGTTTTTTGCCGCAAAGGCGGGAAGGCGCTAAAGAAAGCCTGCGGCATTTTTGGGGAATGGATTAAATGAATTGGAAGGATTAGTACTGATAATATGCAGGATGTAATTCCTTTTAGTTCATTGTTTATTTGGAAAAACTTTGCCCTTTGAGTGAAATCTATTCCATAATCTATACTGAGATAAAAGCTCAATTAGGGAACAAATTTTCAAATGTGCGACGCCACCGAAAATAAATCAAGCAACTAATGCTGACTAAACAAAAAAATAAACACATGTTTGCGCCTGTGCGTCTTAGCGATTTTTATTTTTTTTGCGAAGCAAAAACCTTAGTGTCTTCTAGTCTTCGTGGCTATATCTCTTGCGAAGCAAAGTTATTCTTGCTAAACCTTTTTTGCGAAGCAAAAACGCCTTATCTTCTTAACGCCAAAGAAATTACGCCGTCAACACACTCACATTTACATCATTCCTACTATTTAAATACACAGCCATATCATCATTCATAGTAAAACTTTTTTCCAATGTGTACAACGTGATTTTTAAATTATCAACAGTATCTTTTATTTGAAATTTAAGCGTTGTTTTACCTGGGTTGTTTTTTACATTACTATCTACAAAATCTATCAAATTTTCGGTAACTGAATCTGGTAATAGTTCTATTTTTACCTCTTTTGTTAGCGTGGGTTTAGCTGTTTCTAATAAATGCAATTTAGAAATTTTAAACTCGTAGTTCTCGCCATTATAGCGGGTTTTAAAACTTCCTTCTATCATTACAATGGTTCCTTTATCTAAATAGTTGGAGTATTTTACATAATCCTCGCCAAAAAGTGCAAAGTCTGCCTTACCGCTAAAGTCTTCTACATGCAAAATACCAAAGTTCTTACCAGTTTTAGTAAGACGATGTTGCCCATCTGTAACAAGACCTGCTAAACGAAATGTACTTGATGGTGGTTTGGTATCTGCCAATGCGTTTTTTACATCCATGTAATCAGACATTTTACTAATGCCGTAATGGGTGAGTTCAAATTTAAAATCATCTAGTGGATGACCACTCATATACATGCCGGTAACTTCTTTCTCAAAATTTAATTTTTCTATAAGTTGCCAAGGTGGGCAACTTGCTAGTTTTGGAGGAGTTATTTCGGGCATTTGTAAATCTCCAAAAAGTGTATTGGAACTACCTGCAGCTTGTGATTGAAAAACAGAACCAAATTTTACAATTTTGTCTAAAGCCAATACATCCCCAGGAGCTTGAAAGAAATATTGAGCCCTATGAAAGTCGGAAAACTGGTCAAATGCGCCACTGTAAATTAAACTCTCCAATGTTTTTTTTGTTACAGCTTTTGTACTCACTCTTTTTACAACATCAAAAATATCTTTAAATTTTCCAGCTTTTATTCTTTCCTCTACAATTAATTCTACGGCATTTTCACCTACACCTTTCATACCACTAAAACCAAATCTTATTTGCCCTTTATCATTTACGGCAAAGCCATTGTTTGATTCATTAATATCTGGACCAAGCACTTTCAAACCCATACGTTTGCACTCTTCCATAAAGAAAGTTATTTTATCAATACTACCTGCATGGTTTAGTACTGCCGCCATATATTCAGCAGGGTAGTGGGCTTTGAGGTAGGCAGTTTGGTATGCTACAAATGCATAGCAAGTACTATGTGATTTATTAAATGCATATTGCGCAAAAGCTTCCCAGTCGGTCCAAATCTTTTCTAATATTTTTGCATCATGTCCTTTTAAACTTGCACCAGTTATAAAATCACCCTTCATTTTGTCGAGTGTTTTTCTATCTTTTTTTCCCATTGCTTTTCGCAGAATATCTGCTTGCCCTTTACTAAAGCCTGCAAGTTTTTGAGACAGCAACATCACCTGTTCTTGATAAACAGTAATGCCATAGGTTTCTTCTAGAAATTCTTGCATCTCCGGCAAATCATAGGTAACAGCTTCTTTACCATTTTTACGCAAAATAAATTTTGGTATATATGCAATTGGGCCAGGTCTATACAAGGCATTCATGGCAATAAGATCTCCAAATTTATCTGGTTTAAGTTCTCTCAAATATTTCTGCATACCTGCACTTTCAAACTGAAATGTTGCATTGGTATCTCCTTGCCTATATAATTGATATGTTTTATCATCCTCTAAAGAAATATCATCAATACTTATAACTACTCCATGATTTTGTTTGATGAGCGCTAAGCAGGTTTTAAGAATACTAAGTGTTTTTAACCCTAAGAAATCCATTTTTATAACGCCTGCTTCTTCTATAGAATTGCCTTCAATTTGTGTAAGCCACAATGTAGATTCTTTAGATGTTGCTACAGGTAATAGATCTGTTAAGTCTTTTGGAGCAATAATAATGGCTGAGGCATGTATACCGGTATTTCGCACACTACCTTCCAATTTTTCTGCCTCTTTTAATACTTTTGCTAATTCATCATCGCCATTGTAAAATTCTCTAAGTTTTTTTATTTTTTCTACATCATCGGCTTGTAGTTGTTCTTTTTCTTCTAAAGATTTTTCCCCAGGCTTTGCTTCTTTTATAGTGATAGGTGCCGTAAGTAATCTTTTTAAATTCATACCCGGTTTTTCTGGTACAAGGCCAGATAAGGCACGGCTTTGTTGTAGTGGTAAATCCATTACACGAGCTACATCTGCAATACTACTTTTTGCCGCCATGGTACCATAAGTAATAATTTGTGCTACTTGGTTTTTACCATATTTTTCTACTACATAATCTATTACTTTTTGTCTGCCTTCATCATCAAAATCAGTATCTATATCTGGCATGCTCTTACGTTCCGGATTTAAGAAACGCTCAAAAAGTAATTTGTATTTGATGGGATCAATGTTTGTAATGCCAATACAATATGCTACTACACTACCCGCAGCCGATCCACGGCCTGGTCCAACGAAAACACCAATTTCTTTACCTGCTCTAATAAAATCACTCACAATAAGAAAATAACCAGCAAAGCCCATTTCTTTTATTACACCTAGCTCAAACGAAATTCTTTCTTCTGCTTCGGGTGTAAGAATTTGATAACGTTCTTTTGCACCGCTCCAAGTAAGGTTTGCAAGGTACTCATCTTGCGTTTTAAAATTTGCAGGTACCGTAAAATGTGGAAGTAAAATATCTCTCTTTAAATCCAATAGATCTACTTTGCTTACAATTTCATTGGTGTTGTCAATTGCTTCTGGCAAGTCTTTAAAAACCTCTGCCATCTGGGCTTTTGTTTTTAAAAAGAATTGGTCGTTGGGAAATGCAAAACGCTTATTTTTTGACGATGCATCATCATCCCCAAACTCCCGCATGATGGGTGTACTTTGTTTTTCGCCAGTATTTATGCACAATAAAATATCGTGTGCATTAAAATCTTCTTGTTCCACATAATGACTGTCATTGCTTGCAATAACTTTTACATTGTATTTTTTTGCAAACTTTAAAAGTATAGCATTTACTTTATCTTGCTCTGCCATTCCATGCCTCTGCAACTCCACGTAATAATCTTCTTGAAAAATATTGAGCCACCATTTAAATTCGTTTTCTCCTTCTTCTTCCCCTTTCTTGAGAATAGTTTGTGGTACAAGAGCTCCTAAACAGCAAGTGGTTGCAATTAATCCTTCGTGGTATTTATGAATCAGTTGTTTATCAATTCGAGGATATTTGCTATACATTCCTTCTATATAACCAAGCGATGTAAGCTTTACCAAGTTTTTATAACCAATATCATTTTTGGCTAAAAGTATCTGGTGGTTGCGAGGGTCTCTTTCTTCTTTGCTAAATGTTTTTCTCGTTCTATCTGTCGTAATATAAAATTCACAACCTACAATAGGTTTTACTTTAAGTGTGCCATCATCATTTTTGTGTTTATATGCTTCTTTTACAAATTCAAATGCTCCAAACATGTTTCCATGGTCGCTAATAGCAAGCGCAGGCATTTCATCTTTTATAGCTTTTTTATATAAATTTTGGATAGATGCGGCTCCATCTAAAAGAGAATACTGTGTATGTACATGTAAGTGCGAGAAATTCATAAATATCGGCCTCAAATATGTTTTAGGGCAACTACAAATATCGTGTTAATGACTGTTAATCTGATAATCGGTTTTCCACATAAGGATATAAACTTATCACAAAAGGATTAAAATTTAGCAAGCCTAGAAAAAAAATTTGTTTAGATTTGTTTACCTACCAAAATAAAATACACATATAATTATGAAGAAATTGTTATTACTAGTCATATTTAGTACCATTACCTCTCTTTTCGTTTCTGCTCAGTATGCCTCGTCTAAAATGAGTATCACTATAAAAGCTGGCAAGCTAAAACTAGGTAAAAAAGACGTGAGCAAAGATTGGAAATTGAACACATTTACTGATGTGTTGGATACAAATTCCCGAAAAAAAGCAGGAAATAATCGGGTACATACGTACGATTTATTAGGGTTGGTATTATTTGAGTCTGCTCCAAACAAGGTGCCTTCCGGTTTAATCTCGGAGTTTCAAATTATTTTAGACCAGATTGAAGCTTCGAGCATAAACCCTAAAGAGTTTTATGAGGGTAAAGTAATTTTGGAAAAAGCGGATTTAACACGAAACACAACCATTGAAGATATTCGTAAAAAGTTATTAGATTTTACGGAGAAAGAAACTGATGAACATGATAAATATAGATTTTCTAAAGATGGTGTTTATATTTATTTCCTTTTTAATTCTGGTAAGAAATTGAGCAAAATTACTATAGGAAAAGAGAAAGTATAGTTTGTAAGGCAATGAAAATTAGTAATTTAGTATTTTAACTTTGAGTTTAGGGTTTTTAACCCTAGTTTTGCGTAAATCTCAATGGAGAATTTATTTAAAAATTATTTTAAGACAAGAACGACAGACCGGAAAAGATTAAACGAGAAGCAAGAAAAAAAGAAGACTAAATAACAAAACAAACGAAAAAGTCTTATACGTGTAAACCAAATCATTTTACGTATGAAAAACTTCACAATTGTTTCTGTACTGCTTAGTGTATTTACAGTTACCTCATTTACAAGTTTGGCTCAGCCAAAAAGCGATTTTTTAAAAGACAGAAATGTACTAGAATTTTCTAGTAGATCTTATGCTTCTGTGCCACAATACAACAAACAATCACAGGTTAGGAATGATGAGGCTCGTTCATCTTTTGTAGCTACAGAAAATTGTACATCATTGCAATTCAAATTTGCACAGCTTATTGATAGCGATATTGAATCTATAGCTAATACATATTTATATAATTTTATAGACGAATGGTGGGCTGTACGTTATAGATATGGCGGTAGTACAAAGCGTGGTATAGATTGTAGCAGTTTTACAGGTAAGCTTATAAGTGCCGTTTACGGAGTAGAGCTCCCTCGAACAGCAAGAGAACAATATGCTAACACTACAAGAATTAACAGAATGGACCTACAAGAAGGTGATTTAGTTTTCTTCAACACTCGAGGTGGAGTAAGCCATGTAGGTGTATATTTAAAAAATGACTACTTTACACATTCAAGTTCTAACACTGGTGTTACTATTAGTAGTTTAAACGACCCTTATTATAGTAGAAAATATATTGGTGCTGGTAGAGTGAATAAAGAGCTTAAAGAGGAGTCTATCTTTGAATAAAAGCTATCAAAGGAATTAACCAACTTTTTTAAGAAATATTCTTATTAAAATTGCAAATAATCTAATTACTCTTGACATTTCAATTGAATTTTTTAGAATACATGCGTTTCTTAGCAAATCACTGTATTTATCAATACGAGTCTACAATTTATTCTGAGACATTTTTTCCTAGTACATAATAATTTTTGTCTATTTTAAAATTTTCATTTTGCCCTTTCTTTAATTTTAATTTTTGCCACTCGGTGCTAGGATTTATAATTCGTTGCAAGTCTCCAAATAATATTTTTATTGGAAGTTTTAAATGATCTACCCCATCAACCCACCTAAATAAAAACTTTTTATTTTCAATTTTATATTCCAGCTTAGGCACTTTGGTTGTTCGCAAATATTGATTAAAAATACTCGATAAATCTAATCTTAATTGTGAAGAAATAAAATCTTCAATTTCTTTTGTAGTTACAGTTTTTAGATGAAAAGATTTATTCAGGTTTATAAGCATTGCTCTAAATAATGAATCGTTGTTTACAATTTGCCTAATGGTATGAAGCATGTTAGCTCCTTTGTAATACATATCTCCACTGCCTTCTTTGTTTACTCCATAATGACCAATGATTGTTTCATCATTTTGTATATTCTTTCGTATGCCTTGCAAATATTTATCTGCAGATTCCTTGCCAAAATGATATTCTATAAACAGTGTTTCACTGTAACAGGTAAAACTTTCGTGCACCCACATATCAGCAATATCCTTCGTACAAATACTGTTTGCAAACCATTCGTGTCCGCTTTCGTGAATGATGATGAAATCCCATTTTAGTCCTTCACCGGTGCCAGATAAATCGGTGCCATTATAACCCATTTTATATTGATTGCCATAAGCAGTGGCGCTTTGATGTTCCATACCTAAATGTGGCGCATCTACAAGTTTGTAGCTGTCTTCATAAAATGGATATGGCCCAAACCAATATTCAAAAGCTTTCATCATTTTTGGGGCATCTGTAAAATGTTTTTTTGCTTTTTCGAGGTTATAATCCAATACCCAGTAACTCATATCCAAATTACCATTTAGCCCTGCATATTTTTCTGAAAAATTTACATATTTGCCTATATAAGGAGTAATGCAATAATTGTTAATGCTGTTTTTTATTTGCCAAGTATATTTTGTAGTTCCTTCACCTAAAGATTTTTTGTTTGTAAGTCTTCCATTTCCTACAGCTACTAAACTATCAGGCACAATTATTTGCAAAAGGGCGCCGCTATCAGGTTTATCGCTTTGAATATCTTTGCAAGGATACCACACACTTGCGCCCAATCCTTGGCATGCAACACTCATCCACGGATTGTTGTTCTTATCTTTCTTCCATATCCAACCACCGTCCCAAGGGGCACGAACAGCTTCTCTCGGTTTGCCATGAAAATAAAATACAAGTGAACGATTCCCTGGTTTTATTTTGTATGTAAGATTAGCACTGGTGTCTCTATACATCAACCAATACACATTTTTTTCTCTTGAGAATGTAAATGAATTGCCTTCCATATTCTTAACACTATCTAATATCATTGGTGCTTGCAAATCTATTTGCATCATTTTTGCACCTTCGTCGTAAAACTGCATGAGGCATTTACCAACTATCGTTTTTGTGTTGAAATCGGGTTTTACCGTAATATCATAATATAGTACATCCCAGAGTTGTCTGTAAATTCCATTGCTACCTCTAAGGGTGTCTTCATGCGTAAATATTGTTTTTTTATTTAGTTGTGCTTCTATTGTAGGAATAAAAAGCATTGAAAATAAAACTGCTATAGAAAGCTTGAGAAACATAATTAATAATTTAGCACTAATTTAAGTTGTTTAACGCTAGTGAAAGTATAATTTTGAATTAATAATTTAATAATGAATAATGAATAATTGGGGAAGCTTTAGATATTTTAAGCAATTTCTATTTTGTTGTATTTTGTCGATTTGTATAATTGCATGCAAGAACCATGCTCATCCTGATAAAAAAATTTTCAGATACAATGAAGTTACTGGTATTGCCTCATTAGATCCTGCATTTGCAAAGAATCAATCTATTATGTGGGCTATTCACCAACTCTATAATACATTGATAGAAGTAGATAGCAATATGCAACTGAGACCATCGCTTGCGAAAAGTTGGAGTTTTTCTGCTGATAACAAAACGATTGTTTTTCACCTGCGTAATGATGTGTATTTTCATAAAGATGAAGTAGTGCCAACAAATGGTGGAAGAAAATTTATTGCAAATGATGTAGTGTACAGTTTTAATAGGCTCATCGATAAAAATACGGCTAGCCCAGGTGCATGGATTTTTAATAACAGGGTAGATAGTATAGAACCTTTCAAAGCAATTGACGATACTACTTTTCAGTTGAAATTACAAAAGCCCTTTCAACCAATTTTAGGCATATTGAGTATGCAATATTGTTCTATTGTTTTAAAGGAAGCGGTAGAAAAATACAAGGATGATTTTAGAAGACATCCTGTAGGAACTGGACCATTTAGTTTTGTAGCTTGGGAAGAAGGGCAAGCCATGGTAATGAAAAGGAATAATCACTATTTTGAAAGAGATTCAACTGGAAAATCGCTTCCATATTTAGATGGAATAAAAGTTAATTTCTTTGATAGTCGTGCTACTGAATTTTTAGCTTTTCAGCAAAACAGATTAGATTTTATAAATGATATTGATCCTTCATTTAAAGATGAGATATTAAATAAAAGTGGGAATCTGAAAAATAAATGGGTAGATAAAATTGAATTGCAGAAGCATGCATACCTCAATATAGAATATTTTGGAATATTAGCTGATAGTACAAACCCATTGTTGCAAAATAATCCGTTGCGGTTATTAAAAATACGGCAAGCAATTAATTATGCTATTGATAGAAGAAAGATGATGTTGTATTTGAGAAATTCGATAGGCTCAGCGGCAGAAAGTGGCTTTGTGCCACAAGGCTTGCCATCTTATGATGCAGATAAAGTAAAAGGGTTTTATTATGACCCCACAAAAGCAAAGGCCTTGTTGGAAGAAGCAGGTTTTGCTAATGGGAAAAATTTACCAGAAATTAAATTACTAACTATTCCTATATACGCAAACTTGGCTAGTTATGTAGCAAATGAATTAAAGCAAGTTGGTATTACATTAAAAGTAGAAGCCATACAAAAAAGTTTACTATTAGAGCAAACGTCAAAATCTCAAGCATTGTTTTTTAGAGGAAGTTGGATAGCAGACTACCCAGATGCAGAAAATTATTTGAGTGTTTTTTATAGTAAAAATCCTGCACCGCCAAATTATACAAGATTTAAAAATGCAAGCTTTGATAAATTATATGAACAAGCACTTGCTGAAACCAATGACAGTATTCGGTTTAAACTTTATCAATCGATGGATAATATTATTGTAGCTAATGCCCCGGTAGTAACACTTTGGTATGATATGGTTATACATTTGGTACAAAAAAACATCCATGGCTTTCCTGCAAATAGTTTGAATATGCTAGAGCTTCGTTACGTTATAAAGAACTAGTAGGTTTGCTGATGTACCAAATTGTAAATGCTATAATTTATTTCATAATTAATTACGAAAAAGAAATATAAAATTATCAAAGTAAATTTATCAAAATTTGTGCGTTATTTAAATTGAAACAGTTACATCTTTTTTCATTTAGAAACTATATCTTTTTTGTAGACCTTTTTTATTTTAATCGAATTTTATTGTAAGTAATTTAACTATTTGTAAAGTAGTTTTACTGCGATTGCAACTTTGTTGCAAAGATATTTTTTGGCGAAGGATGAATATTTTTAAATTGAATATTAGTGGTTTAAGACTATCATATAATCCTTAGCTATATTGCTTTTTATTCAATTTAATTTTAATTACAATGGAGAAATTAATAATTAAAATATGATTTTTTAGAAATTTTATAAGCCTTTATATTTTTTTTATTCAATTAAATTTTCGTTAAATTGTTGTAGTTATTCTTTTTTAATTTAAAAACAATTTTATGATGAAAAAAATTATTTATTATTCTGGTTTTGCAATTATGCTCGCAAGTACTTTTGTTAGTTGTAAAAAATCTACTGTTGATGAAGCAAGTGTAGGTGGTATGACTCAAGCTGAGAGAGGGTTAGTTACAGCAGCAGGCTTTAACGGTAATTGGGCTGAGAAATCTGCTGATGGTAGTTATTTAATTGAAGGTGATATTCTTTTGACAAAAGCTCAGCTGCAAGAAATGTCAGGCGTAGATCCTACACACGAATTAATTATTGCAGGAGAAGAGCATTATCGTACAACCAATGTGGTAAGTTTACCAAGTTCAGGTCAAAGGACAATTACTGTTCGATTAGGAACAGGTTTTCCTAGTTATTATTCGCCTGCATTGGATGCAGCACTTGCAAGATATAATAATTTAAATTTGAGAATAAGGTTTACAAGGGTAAGCACAGGCGGTAATATCGTTATTACTGGTTCAAACTTAGGTAATGCTACTAGCCAAGGTTGTGTTCTTGGTCAGGCAGGTGGTTTCCCTTCTGGAGGAAATCCTTCACCTGGGTTTACACTTAGCACAAACAGTTGTGCAACTAGTTACTTGAATACGCAAAATAAAGCTGATGAGGTGATGGCGCATGAAATCGGTCATTGCATTGGTTTCCGTCATACAGATTATATGAATAGGTCTAGCTGTGGGCAAAATTCTAACGAAGGAAGCGCAGGTGTTGGTGCTATACAAATACCTGGGACTCCTGGAACTGTAACCGGCACTTATAATTCTTGGATGATGGCTTGTACAAATGGAGATCCTGTATTTACATCTGTAGATGGTGTTGCTTTGAATTATGTTTATTAGTCTAATTCTATAATTGAATAATTGCTGTTTCAAAAAACTATAAGTATTTATTAATGCTTTTTCCAAAACACTAATAGTGAATTGGATGGTTTTTTGGAACAGTTTTTTATTTTATTGACTATTATTTTGATCTATATTTACTTTGTCTTTTGTACACTAGTTTAATATTATATGAATAAACGTTTACTTAGTAACAATACTTTTCTCATTGTAATTTTTTTTTGTTTTTCAAGTAATTTATCTGCTCAAAAGTGTTTTAAACAAAGTGCTGATAATATTTTTCAAAAATTTGCTTTAAAAGGAAAAACATTTTATGATTCAAGTAATAATTTCTATGTTGCCCAGCACCTAAAATCGCTTCCATTCTCTGCAAAAGTTTTGAGAACAGTTCATGAAAATATTGATATTATTGAAATTTATAATCAACTTGAATTTGATAATTATAATAATCAAGTAAAACTTTCACAGGCCAATACCCTTTGGAAATTTTCTCCATCCTTAGAAAGAAAGATACTAAAAGAAAATAAATCTTTGCAAAAGTTTATTGTGGTAGGTGAGGGTTTGGAAGAATTTCTAAAAGCTACTTATAGAGGTTCATCAGATTTATTTTTTATATCTTCAAAACAAGATAAAGCAATAATTATTAAATGTACTCATAAATTTCTACTCAATAAAATTGCTAATTTACCGCAAGTAAATTTTATAGATGAATATGTACAACCAACCACCGAAGTTAACTTAATAGGATATAATAGAAGTTTTCATGGCATAAACGCACTTGATTTTAATTTGCCTAATGCCAATGGGCGAAACATTGTTGTAGGAGTAAAGGAACAAAAAATGCAGTCGCTAGATTTAGATTTGTATAAAAGAGTATTACCTTCTTCACTTGCAGCAAGCAACATAGATGATCACGCTACTGTTATTTCTGCTATCATCGGAGGCGCAGGTAATAGCTTTTATAATGGGAGAGGAATGGCAAATGCATGTAAATTTTTTCCAAGTTCATTTTCTAATTTATTTGTAGATGATGCCTCAATACTTAATCAAAATAAGGTTACAGTTCAAAATCATTCTTATGGAACAGTAATACAACAATTTTATGGAGCAGAAGCTAAAAGTTATGATGAACATCTTTGGAGCGACAAGAATTTCTTGCATATTTTTTCTGCAGGTAACAGAGGCACACAATCTGCTACGACAGGCTTATATAATGGACTTACAAATTTTGCAAACCTAACTGGTAATTTTAAAATGGCTAAAAATATTATTACAGTTGCCGCCGTAAATGATGCAGGTATTGTGGCGAATGAAAGTTCAGCGGGTCCACTGTATGATGGAAGATTAGCACCACAGATAGCAGCGCTTGGTCCAAATGGAACTTCTGATGCAGCAGCGATGGTTACAGGAACAGTTGCTATTTTGCAACAAATATTTAGGGATAGCAATAGTTTGCAAGCTTTGCCAGCCTCTCTAGCAAAAGCTATTTTGTATAATACCACTACTGATATATATAAAGAAGGAATAGATTATAAAACAGGTTATGGGCTACTTAATAGTTACGAAGCAGTTTTAGCATTGCAACAAAAAAAGTATGAGGCAGCCACTATATCCCAAGGCCAACAATGGACAAAAAATATTTCTGTGCCTTCAAATGCTACAAATTTAAAAATAACATTAGCTTGGACTGACAGTGCATCTCAATTGAATAATAATAAGGCCATTTTAAATGACCTTGATTTACAAGTACAAGAAATCAATTCCGGATTAGTTTATAGACCTTGGGTACTTAGCGTAGCTTCAAATATAGATTCGTTAAATAAAATTCCTACAAGAAAACGAGATTCTTTAAATACATCGGAGCAAGTAAGTATAAAGTTTCCAAATCCAGGTCAATATGAAATAAAAATTATTGGTTTCAACGTACCATCAGCCAATATGCCATTTCATATTGCCATTAATGTAGATACACTTAATACTTTTACATTTACTAATCCACAGCATACATCCGATGTGAATATACAAGAGAATGAAAGCTTAATTATAAAATGGAAAACATTTGTAGCCGATACTGCTAACCAATTAGGCAATCTTTTTATTAGCTACAATGCTGGTAATAACTGGCAATTGATTAAACAATCAGTTAAATTATATAAGAATGAATTTGCTTGGTTAATAAAAGATACGAGTTCTATAGCTGTACTAAAAATGGAAACATCTTTCGGCACGTATTTTTCAAAAAATTTTATTGTAAGTAGGGTTATTAGATCACAGGTAGATTTTTTATGTGCAGATTCTTTTAGACTTTCTTGGAATAAACACGTTTATGCAAATGGTTATAGAATTTATACTTTAATTGATAGTCCATATCTCAAACCTATTTTAACAATAACAGATACTTTTAAAACATTTAAGAGGATTGATTTTCCAAATAATGTTTATGCTATAGAACCTATACTGAGCAATGGTTATATGGCGGCTCGTGGTGTGGCTATTGATATAAATGAGCAAGGCGTTGCTTGTTTTTATAAAGCATTTAATTATAACTTATTAGATAATAATGATGTAGAACTTAGTTTAGCGCTAAGTATTACTGAATACGTTGATAGTATATTTTTTGAAGAAGTAAATGAAGGGGCAGGGTCAATTCAAACTTATGGCTCGGCAAAAGTATTTAATGGGAGTCTGGTTTATGTGCAACTCGCATCAATTGTTAATAGTGGCATTACTTACTTTAGGGCAAAATTAAAATTAAAATCTGGTGCAATAATTTACACAAATATTATTAGTGTACTTACATCTGGTAAGAAACGTATATTGTTTTACCCAAACCCAACAAATGTATCTTCAGGCATAAACTATGTGCTACAACAAGGAACATTTACAAACAATGCTATTCAGTTTTTCGATGCAAACGGAAGATATCTTAAAGGCTATAAAACAATACCTGATAAAATCAATACCTCATTATTTCCTACAGGTGTTATCGTTTATAAGTTGATGAATGATAAATCAGAAGTATTAGAGACAGGGAAACTTGTTCTAGTGAGATGATAATTAATTACCGTTGTATTATATCGTAATAATCCAATTGCATTGGCCTAAATGACTTCTTAAACAGTACAGCACCAAAAGTTTATTGGATAATAAATTTATAAAAAAGGTATAATTTCTTATAAAATTCAATTGTTATTTTAAATTTTATTAAAATATAAAAAGCAGTAGCTAATTATTTAGCTACTGCTTTTTATATTTAATTCTGATAAATTTTACTTTCTAATTATTTTTTGAGTGAATTTCTCCG
>JANMFB010000344.1:0-3847 GCA_031377605.1 Ferruginibacter sp. | reverse complement strand
CTGCTATGCACACCCTTTTAATACCTGTTTGTTCAACCGCTTTTGTAAGTTTATTTAGCAAAATACTTATGATTCTTTCTTGCACACTTGCACAAATATTTGCCAAATTGTTTTCTATAAATAACTTTCTTTCTTCCTCAGTAGCAGTGAAAGTTTCCTTGTAAATATTTGCTGCGCCTGCATTATTTAAAAAATAAAGTATAGATGTTTTTAAGCCAGAAAAACTAAAATTTAATCCAGCAATTTTTGGTTCTGGAAATTTATAAATTGCTTTTCCTTCTTTGGCGTATTTATCAATCAATGGTCCACCAGGATACGGAAGGCCCAATAATTTTGCCGTCTTATCAAAAGCTTCTCCTGCAGCATCATCAATGGTTTGTCCAATAATTTTCATTTCCATTGGCGATGTGCAAAGTACAATTTGTGTATGACCACCACTTACGGTGAGGCATAAAAAGGGAAAAGTTGGCGCTGGGTCTTGCAACAAATTTGCTAATACATGAGCTTGCATGTGATGCACTGCTATCAAAGGTTTGTCTAACGCTAGCGCAAGTGATTTTGCAAATTGTGAACCAACCAAAAGAGAACCAATTAGCCCTGGTGCTTGAGTAAATGCAATAGCATTAATAGTTTCTAGTTTGCAGTTAGCAGTTCGCAACGCTTCATCTACAACCGGTACAATGTTTTGCATGTGTGCCCTGCTTGCTAGCTCTGGTACTACGCCACCATATTGTTCATGTATTTTTTGTGTAGCTATAAGGTTACTTAAAATTTTTCCGTCTTTACAAACTGCGGCTGCAGTGTCATCGCAGGAAGACTCAATGGCAAGGATGGTGATGGAAGGATTTTGCAAGTATCTAATATTTTTTATTTAAGAAATAATATTTTTTTATGCAGCAAAAATCGTCAAAAGCAATTAAATATTTTAAATTAAGGTATGATATTTTAAAGCCATTTCTTGTTTAGGATAGTTTATAGGATTTAAAGAAATATTAAATCATAAATAATAGAAGTTTAGCTTCTTATTGCCACCACTGGATCTATCTTAGCCGCTTGCCTTGCAGGAATAATGCCCGCTAAAATGCCAACTACTATACATATGATAACCGTTGCAATTATAAGTGGTAAAGAAACGAAAACGGGGAAATGAAGCGGACCTGAAAGGACTAGTGTAAGAATCCAAACAAAAAACAATCCTATTGCTCCACCAAAAATGCACATCAATGCTGCTTCTAATAGAAACTCTAATAATATAGTAGAACTCTTTGCACCTATTGCTTTTTTTAATCCAATGATAGATGTCCTCTCTTTTACAGTTACAAACATAATATTTGCTATACCAAATAATCCAACAATAAGACTAATTCCTCCTATAAAACCGCCAACTATATTTAGCGTAACAAAAAACCCGGAAATTGCTTTGCTAAATGCCTCTACACTATTTAACGAAAAATTATCCTCTTCTCTTGGGCTTAATCTTCTTATTTGACGCATAATTCCTCTAAGCTCCTGGTATAAAGCATCTGTAGAAATTCCTTTTTTTGCATTCGTAATGATTATGGGATTTGAATTTTTTTCATCAAAAATTGTTCTACAATATTTGTAAGGCATCATAATACAATTATCATAATCCCAGCCTATAAAGTTTTTCCCTTCTTTATTAATAACCCCAACTATTGTAAGTCTTTTTCCTTTTACCTCTATTTGTTTTCCTTCGGCCCTTTCTGCGCTGCCAAAAAGTTTTTCTGCATTTTCAAAACCTATAAAACACACACTACTACCATTATTAAATTCTACCTGAGAAAAATACCTGCCACTTAAAAATTTAATGGGCTGTATTTGAATCTGGGCTTCATTTATTCCATAAACTGATACATTTTGTAATACATCATTGTTGTGAGAAACACTAGCGCCGGTTTGCATGAGGAAAGTAATATTCTCCAAAAGTTCAGACCTTTCTTTTATCATGCCACTTTCTTCATACTTCATCACAGGCCTAGCTCTTATTTTCCACCAAGGCTTGTCAGGACCTCCACTATAATCCCATTTATCAATGTAAATAGTGTTGTTTCCAAGGCTACTAACTTCGTTTTGTATATTTTGCTCCAGGCTATTTACTGTAGCCAAAACCCCAATTATACAAAATATTCCAAATGCTACTCCCGTAAGACTCAGCGCTGTTCGTGTTTTGTTCACTTTCAATTCTTCAATCGTAAGCCGCATCGAATTGGATAGTATACTAAGCATTTTTGCCATGGTTCAAAGTTAGGTATAAAAACAGTGGAGGAGGTGCCAGATGTAATGCCAATCTGCCGCTTGTGTAATAGTGTATTATTGTTTTACATTGTCTGTATTAGTTATCAATAGCTTTAGGGGACAAGTAATTGGTGGTACATATCTCTAAAAAAAATCAAAATTATGTCCTAATAAGTGCAACAGTAAATAATCCGTCTTACTAATAACTAGTCACTTTTAACTCCCAAAGCTTACCTTTGCGCTCGCAAAAACAATAAATGAAATACACTTCGGAAATAAATAGGAGAAAGACTTTCGCTATCATTTCTCACCCTGATGCTGGTAAAACAACGCTTACCGAAAAGTTCCTTCTTTTTGGTGGTGCTATACAAACTGCAGGCGCAGTAAAAAGCAACAAAATAAAAAAACATGCTACTTCAGATTTTATGGAGATAGAGCGCCAACGTGGTATTTCGGTGGCTACTTCCGTTATGACTTTTGAATATGATGGACATCTTATAAACTTATTGGATACACCTGGGCATAAAGATTTTGCGGAAGATACTTTTCGTACGCTTACTGCCGTGGATAGTGTAGTACTTGTGATAGATTCTGTGAATGGTGTAGAACCGCAAACAAGAAGGCTAATGGAAGTAATTGCCATGCGCAAAACGCCTGTGATAGTTTTCATAAATAAAATGGATAGAGATGGTAAAAACCGATTTGATTTATTGGAAGAAATAGAGAATGAATTAAAAATACAATTGCACCCAATGACTTTACCCATAAATAGTGGTAAGGAATTTAAAGGTGTATATGATTTGCATAAAAAGAGTTTAGTATTATTTACGGCTGGTACAAAAGCAAATGATGAAGCTGTGGTAGAAATAAAAGATATTAATGATGCTATTTTAGAAAAAAAGATAGGCGAGAACGATGCAAAAATATTGCGAGAAGATGTGGAATTGATAGATGGAGTATATGGAGAGCTTTCAAATGAAGATTATTTAAGTGGCAATGTTGCTCCTGTTTTTTTTGGAAGTGCAGTAAATAATTTTGGTGTAAAAGAGATGTTAGATACTTTTGTGAGAATAGCTCCCACACCACGTCCTAGGCATACAACCACAAGAGATGTTTTGCCGGATGAAGAAAAGTTTAGTGGATTTATTTTTAAAATACATGCAAACCTTGATCCTAAACATAGAGATAGAATTGCATTCTTACGTGTATGTAGTGGAAAGTTTGAAAGACATGAGTATTACAAGCACGTAAGTTTAGAAAAAGATATGCGTTTCAATAATCCGTATAGTTTTTTAGCACGCCAAAAAGATGTGATAGAAGAAGCTTATCCCGGAGATGTGGTTGGTTTATTTGATACAGGAAATTTTAAAATTGGAGACACACTTACTGAAGGAGAGGAATTCTTTTTTACAGGCATTCCAAGTTTTTCACCAGAGATATTTAAAGAAGTGGTGAACAAAGATCCGATGAAGACCAAACAACTCGAAAAAGGGTTGATGCAACTTACAGATGAAGGTGTGGCGCAGTTGTTCACGCAGTTTGGTGGCAATAAAAAAATAATTGGTTGTGTAGGAGAATTGCAGTTTGAAGT
>JANMFB010000342.1:0-10048 GCA_031377605.1 Ferruginibacter sp. | reverse complement strand
ATCGCAGTTTTGTCTGTAGTCTGTAAGATGATTTGGCGCATTGATTCCAATTTGTAAATTAGATGCAGTTGTGACGGTGAATTTTCCATAATGCAATAATACTAATTTTTTTAGCAATATTGCATCATACCATATTATATAACCATTATTTAGACAAAAAAAAGGAAACTGCTATTTAGAGGTATACCGATTCTATCTGAGTACAATATAAATTCTGCCTTCAATTTCATAGAAATGAAATGAAAACAACTATACAAAAAAGATTATCTTGATTGTGAAGTTCAGTTATTGTATAAATTCTGTAATGCTGTAAAAAAATTTGGGTTAAAGAAACAAGGAAGGAAATAAAAAACCTTGTAGCGCAATATCTTAATAAGGAACACTTTTCCCTGTTTTATACTTTTCAAAATTAAAATGATAGATTTACTAAATTAAATTTCCTCCTTATGTATAAAATTGCTGCACTACTTTTAATTCTTACTACTTCGAATGTAAATGCCCAAGATATTTTAACTCCCGAACAACTTTGGAAATTTGGCAGAGTTAGTGGACAAGGTATTTCTAAAGATGGCAAATATGTAGTTTACAGCGTAAGTACACCAAGCATAGAAGAAAATAAAAGTAGCCGTAAAACTTTTGCTATAACCATTAATGGTTCTACAGTTTTTGAAGTAAAGAATGCCGATAGTTTACTAGCAAATGAAAAATTATCTGCTGATGGAAAGTATCTATTAAAAAGTGAGGAAGTAAAAGTAAAAAAAATTACAGGGGTTGATTTTTATCCTGACCTTAGTAAGAGCAATGCAAAAATTTATGACAATTTAAATTATAGACACTGGGATGAATATGAAGATGGAAATTTTGGACATATCATTATTAGTCCCACAAATGGCGGAGCATCCAAAGATATAATGGCAGCAGAGCCTTATGACTGCCCATTAAAGCCCGATGGAGGTGATGAAGATTTTGTTTGGAACCACGATGGCACAAAAATAGTTTATACAACAAAGAAAAAATTTGGTACAGCATACGCAGTAAGCACCAATACTGATTTATACGAGTATGACCTTGTAACAGGAAATACAAAAAACCTTACAGCGGACAATAAAGGATACGACTTACAACCGAGTTTTAATAAGCAAGGGCAAATTGCTTGGTTGCAAATGAAAAGAGATGGATACGAATCTGATAAGCAAGATTTGGTAGTAATGACAAATGGAATAAAAAAGAACTTAACAGGTTATAGAGACGACATACATGTAGAAGGATATAAATGGAGTGAAGATGGAAAAAGCATATTCTTTTTTGCACCTATAAATGGAACACTTCAGTTATTTAATGTAACTACAAATAGTAAACTAAATACTGTTCAACAAATAACCAAAGGTGATTTTGATGTGAACGGAATTATAGGACAAAGCGGAAACACAGTTGTAGTAAGCCGTACAGATATGACAAGAGCTGCCGAACTTTTTACGGTTGATATTAGCAATGGAAGCATGAAACAACTCACGCATGTGAATGATTTAGCTTTTGCAACCATTGATAAAAGTACAACGGAAAGAAGATTTATAAAAACAATTGATGGAAAAGATATGCTGGTTTGGATTGTATATCCGCCAAATTTTGATAAAACAAAAAAATACCCTGCCCTCCTTTACTGCCAAGGCGGCCCACAAAGCGCTCTTACACAATTCTATTCTTTCCGTTGGAATTTATCGTTAATGGCCGCGAATGGTTATATAGTTGTGGCACCAAACCGCCGAGGTATGCCGGGGCATGGTACAAAATGGAATGAACAAATAAGCAAAGACCATGGTGGCCTAGCTATGCAAGATTATTTAAGTGCCATAGATAACATGAGCAAAGAAAATTTTGTAGATAAAAACAGATTGGGTTGCGTGGGCGCAAGCTATGGCGGGTATAGTGTATTCATGCTTGCAGGTATGCACAAAAATCGATTTAAAACTTTTATTGCACATGATGGCATTTTCGATTTTAGAAGTATGTATGGTACTACAGAAGAACTTTGGTTTCCGGATTGGGATTATGGCGGACCATATTGGGATACCAAAAATGTAGCTGCACAAAAATCA
Source organism: Ferruginibacter sp. (assembly GCA_031377605.1). GTDB lineage: Bacteria > Bacteroidota > Bacteroidia > Chitinophagales > Chitinophagaceae > Ferruginibacter. The sequence continues at coordinate 7,952 of JANMFB010000342.1, read as the reverse complement.
TACGCACAGTTTTCGCCAAGTAATTTTGTAAATAAGTGGAACACACCCATGCTAATTTTTCATGGAGAAAAAGATTACCGTGTACCTGTAGAGCAAGGTATGCAAGCATTTCAAGCATTACAACTTAAAGGTATAAAAAGTAAATTGGTACTTATGCCAGATGAAAACCATTGGGTGCTACATGCACAAAATGCGCAAGTATGGCAAAGAGAATTTTATAAATGGCTAAAGGAAACTTTATAGATTTCATAAACAGATTACAAGATTAGAATTTTAAAAACCAAAAGCGCTAATAGAATATTTACAGTGAAAGTTTAATTGTATCTGAAAGCATTGTAGCCCACTTTGTATACTCTTTTCCAGATGGGTGTAAGCCATCATTGGCAATCAAGGTGGGATCTGCAATAGCCATTCTTGTAGAGAGCGTAATATCCAAATAATGTACATTCATTTGTAGAGAAATCTGTTTGTTTATTAAATTAAAAGAGTCAATTTGCCTTGCAATTAAGGCTGTATTTTGCCCATTTGCAAATGGAGTTACACTCCAATCAGGTATAGATAAAACAGCTACTCTATTTGCTTTACTACCTGCATAAAGTATAGCCCTATTTAACAAAAACGTGAACTCTGTTGCATATTCCTGTTGGCTTCTACCTTGATATTGATTGTTAACGCCTATTAATAGGGTTACAAAATCATAGTTCGTTCGAGTTGGAAAGTTGCTGTTTATGGCATTTATTAAATTTCTTGTAGTCCATCCAGTTGTAGCAATATATTCTGCTTGTGAAAAAACCACATTCAATGCTTTTAATTTTTCAATTGTTTGTGCGGGAAATCTTTCATTTTGCAATACAGATTGACCAATGGTGTAAGAATCTCCCAAAGCTAGCAAAGATCTTACTGTATCAGGTTTTATTGGTACAGTATCTACAGTAGCTATAGACATACGTTGTTTTGCACAAGAAAATAATGCAATTAAACACACAGAAACTATACCGAAATTTTTCATATAATAATGTACGATTCGATTTATTGAAAAGATGTAAAAAGTATTTAATTAAGAAAAAATTACCATATCCAAAATAACGAGTACGCCAAACAAAACAGACGCAATTCCATTTGCAGTCATAAAAGCAATATTTACCCTGCTTAAATCATTTGGCTTAACTATAAGGTGCTGGTAAATAAGCATACCGCAAAATACAGCTACACCTCCCCAATACAACAAATGAAAACGACCATAGTAACCTGCTAAGCAAATTACCATTGCTGCAATAAAATGTAAAAATTCAGATACATGTAGTGCTTTAGCTTTTCCCATTGCTGCAGGTATAGAGTATAAATTATTTTCTTTATCAAATGCTTCATCTTGCAAAGCAAAAATAATATCGAAACCACTTACCCAACAAACAACCGCTATAGAAAAAAAAATAGGCAATAGTGCGAAAACTCCTGTTACTGCAAGATATGCACCTATCGGAGCAAGACTAAGCCCTACTCCTAAAACCAAATGACACAAGTATGTAAAACGTTTTGTATAGCTATAAAATAAAATTACAAACAATGCCACAGGGCTCAAATAAAAACAAATAGTATTTATAAAATATGTACAAATAACAAATGCTACACACATGGCAATTGTAAAAAATAATGCTTTTTTTTCTGTGATAATTCCTGCTGGTATTTCTCTTATGGCTGTACGTGGATTTTGTGCATCAAATTTTCTATCTAGATAACGATTGAACGCCATGGCAGCAGAACGAGCGAAAACCATGCAGCATATAACGAACATAAATTTCACACCAATTGTAAGATAAAAGTTTTCGGGAAATATTATCGTATGCCAACCAATTTCATCATTTAAATTATACTGCCCAATGCTTGTTTTATAAATACCCAAACTAAAACCTATTAAAGCAAAAGGCATTGCAAAAATGGTATGCGAAAATTTTACAAGAGAAAGATAACTTTTTATAGAAGCCATTCAATTTATTTTTCTAGATTTAATTTAAACATAATCTTAAAAATTCTTTACTGCTCCTCCTATGGCGGACACGGCGCCAATGGATAAATGTTTAACTGAGTCATGTAAAAACGTGATAGACTATAGCCACCGAAGCCAAATCAAGGAATAAATGCTAAGTAAAAAATCAATATTACAAAAATTTGAGTGAAGCTTTTATTCCAAAGTATCTATCTTCTGTTGTCTACTGTCGGTTGTCTACTTTGGCTGTATCCTCGTCCTCACAATCTCCCACAACACAACCCCAGCTGCAGTTGCAATGTTTAACGAATGCTTAGTACCCATCTGCGGAATCTCTATGCAGCCATCGCATTGCCTTATAGTATCTACTTCTACCCCACTCACTTCGTTACCAAAAAGTACCGCAATTTTTTCGTTGCTAGCAAATATTGTTTCATGCAACATACTACTATTCACAATTTGCTCTACAGCAAAAACTTTGTACCCACTATCTTTTAACTCAGAAATTGCATCCGAAGCATCGGCAAAATGTTTCCAAGTAACCGTATCTTCTGCACCTAAGGCAGTTTTTTTTATTTCTTTGTGTGGAGGTGTGCAAGTATAACCCGTAATGTAAATTGCCTCTAACAAGAAAGCATCTGCAGTTCTAAAAACACTACCTACATTATAAGCACTGCGAATATTTTCTAATACGGCAATTACGGATATTTTATCTACTTGTTTAAACTCATCTGTTGTGAGCCTATTCAAATCATCCATGCTTAATTTCTGTGTCATTCTAGGCTATTTCCTTTTCTACTTTTCCTCTTTGTAGATTTACTTTTGCGTCTGAATATAAGCAAGCGGCTTTTACAAAATTTACAAAAAGTGGATGAGGGTTCTCTACTGTACTCTTTAGTTCGGGATGATATTGTACTCCGATAAAGAAAGGGTGCCCTTGCAATTCTACAATTTCTACTAATTTGTTTGCAGGATTTCTTCCACTTGCTACCAACCCAGCATTTTCAAAATCTTGTAAGAAATTATTATTAAACTCCCAACGATGCCTGTGTCTTTCACTAATGAGTGTACTACCATAAATATGATGCGCTAAAGTATTGGGAGCAATTTCACATGGGTATGCACCAAGTCTCATTGTACCACCTTTCTTCTTCACTTTCTTTTGCTCATCCATTAATGCAATTACAGGATAAGGCGTACTTACATCCATTTCTGTAGAGTGTGCACTTTGCCAACCCAACACATTTCTTGCATATTCAATTACTGCCATTTGCATGCAAAAGCATATTCCGAAAAATGGCATCCGATTTTCTCTTGCATACTTTACAGCAGCTATTTTCCCTTCTACACCTCTTGCTCCAAAGCCAGGTGCAACAAGTAGTCCATCTAAATCTTTTAATTTCTCTACTACATTTTCATCGGTAATAAATTCACTGTGCACATTCACTATTTGCACTTTACATTCGTTTATAGCACCTGCATGTATAAACGATTCCAAAATAGATTTATATGCATCTTGCAGTTCTATATACTTACCAATTAAACCAATTTTTATTCTGGTTTTTGGATAGTTCAATTTGTCTAAAAATCCTCTCCACTTTGTAAGCTCCGGTGCTGCGTAGCCATTTATTTGCAATTGTTTTAATACAATTACATCTAAACCTTCATGTAACATTTTTAAAGGCACTTCATAAATTGTAGAAGCATCTAGTGCTTCAATAACTGCATTGGGTTTTACATTACAAAACAAAGCAACTTTTCTCCTTATTTCATCAGACAGTGGATGCTCGGTTCTACATACAATCACATCTGGGTGCACACCTTCTTGGCTAAGCATTCTTACGCTATGCTGTGTAGGCTTTGTCTTCAATTCTTTTGCAGCTTTCAAGTAAGGTATCAACGTAAGGTGAACGACCATACAATCTTCTTCGGGTAATTCCCACTGTAATTGGCGTACAGCTTCTACAAAAGGTAAACTTTCTATATCACCTACCGTTCCACCAAGTTCTGTAATTACAATATCAAAATCTTTACTTTCGCCAAGCAACAACATTCTTCTCTTTATTTCGTCGGTAATATGTGGCACTACTTGTACTGTTTTACCAAGATAGTCTCCTTCTCTTTCTCTATTAATAACAGTTTGATAAATACGCCCGGTAGTTACATTATTGGCTTGCGATGTAGGAATATTCAAGAAACGTTCATAGTGCCCAAGATCTAAATCAGTTTCCGCTCCATCGTCTGTAACATAGCATTCCCCATGCTCGTAAGGATTAAGTGTACCAGGATCTACATTTAAATATGGATCAAACTTTTGTATGGTAACTCTAAGGCCTCTACTTTGCAATAATTTTGCAAGAGATGCTGCAATGATACCTTTTCCTAAGGAAGATGTAACGCCTCCCGTAACAAAAATAAATTTGGCCATTTTTTGCGTTTTATTGAATTAAAATAACTCTACATAAAAACCATACATACAAAGCATAATTTTATGCGCAGAAACTATTTATATAAATTTTAATATGTTTAACTTGATTGTTGCAAGGACCTGCACAAAATCGGATACACCAAATCCAGAGGTCGTGTAAAGGTAAAGCAAATATTTGGGAGGAGAAAATTATAAGCAAAAAACATCCTATGAATTCAAAATTGAGAGCGCAATACGGTAGATATTGATTGAATCTAAATAGAGCTAATTAAAATGTATGCTCAATATCTTTAAAATATTATTTTTCAGAAATTGTGTAATAGAAAATGAGCACCTTTTTGGATATTATTATTTGTAGTACAATTTTATGAATAATTGGGATTCATTAATTAGATGTACCTGTGAATCAGTCCAAATACTTGGTAAAAAAGAGATAAGTGAAATATGGGAGTTATTTAAAACCCTAATTAAGTTTAAATGTGCATTAGCCATAATCTAATAAATATAGGAAAACACAACAAAAAGCATTTTTAATAATTTATAAATGGCCTTAGTCTTCCATTCCAGAGTCACTATATATTTAGCGGACTAGAGATAGATTAAAAAGAGGCTTTCTCATAAGTATGAAAGCCTCTTTTTTTTCTATTAATAGAGCTACGTTAGTCAAAGCACATTTATATTTACATTTACTATTTTTCAAAAACCTTAGACGATTTTTATTGTATGTTATTGCTTAATTACAGTAGCATTGGTAATTTCTGAATCAATTATTATTTGAAGTGTGTAATAACCTGCTGCTAATTTTGATAATCCATATAAATTTACTTTGTTTACTCCTTTGTTCACTTTTGTTGTGTTTTCATAAACTTTTTTATTGCTAAAGTCCATTAATCTGTATGTTACTTTTGCTACTTTTAAAGACTGATAGGTTAAAACGATATAGTCTGTGAATGGATTCGGATATGTTGTAACTTTAGGAAATCCGCTGTCATTTCTAGTAATTACTACAATCGTTGAATATTCAAAAGAATTATCTACATCAACAATTTTTAAACGATAGTAAGATCTATTTAAAGAAAGATCATCATCTAACATATCTATAATAGAATAATTATTGATGCTTGCACTATTTCCTTTTGCTTTAACTTTCCCTAACTTAATAAAATCAATACCACTTGTACTTCTTTCTATTTCAAAATGACTTGTATTTATTTCTGTAGCTGTGCTCCAATTAAGCACATTATTCTTATCATCTTTTTTACCTGTAAAAGAAATTAATCTAACGGGCAAAGACGTCGCAGGATTTTTTAGTAAATTATAAATAGCAGGCGTTACATCAATAATTCCTAAATTATCTGTAACAGTATACGAAAAAGATGTTGCCACAAAAGTGCTTGAAGGTAAAAAACTAAGCTGTCCAATTTGTGTAGCGTTTAAAGTATCTACTTGAGCTAGAGAATTTACAGGAACATTATTTAAATACAATACTCCATCAATAATTGGAGGCAGTTTCATTATAGAATAAAAAGAAATACTTACATCATCTGTACCTGTTAGTGCACTTAAGTTCGATCTAGCAGGACTTGCACTTATGCTGGAATTCAAAATATCAAAACTTAATGGTGGTATGTTTGAAAATATTCGATAAACTGCAGGAGTAGCATCTAGGCTACCACTATTATCTGTTACGGTATAGTTGAAAGAAACAGTTCCGCTAAGATTATCATTAGGATCAAAAGATAACGATGCTGCTTGTATTGGTGTTAAGACTTGATTGACAGTAGCCACCGCTGAATTTACATATAAAATCCCCCCAGTTGGCAATGATCTTATAGTGTATGAAACAATAGTACCATCCAAATCAGTTCCTGAAAGTGAAGGTATAGACCTTGCTGTTGTACCACTCACATTGGTAATTACTTGACTAAAAATATCAACTGCTATTGGGGCAAAATTTAATACAGGAATACTAACAGTTGCAGGTGATTTATCTGAAGCTCCATAATTATCTTTTGCGGTAAACCTAAAGGAAGCAGTACCACTAAATGTTGAGCTAGGATCAAACTCTAATCTTGCAATATTTATAGCAGGTATTGCTTGCCCTGAGGTAACTGGGCTTCCATCTAAAACCAATATTCCTTGGTTTGCCAGTGGCAAGCTTGTAATAGTAAAACTTTCAATTGTACCATCATCGGTAGCAGTTAAGGGTTGCAGAATAGTAGGGCCCGCATTACTTGAAATTCCCACATTTGTAAAATCAATTGCGTTTGGATCTGCGTTCGTTACAGGTATAGTGTATGAAGCAGGCAATCCTGTAAGATTATCATTATCAGTAGCAGTAAAAGTAAATACTACATTACCTGCATAAATACCTGAAGGTCGAAACCTTAATGTTGCGGCTTGTGCAAGTGTAATTGGTTTACTTCCTATCACAATTGAATCATACGTAGAACCTGCGGTGTTATAATACAATGTACCATAAAAACTAGGAGGTACAGTAATTATTGTATAACTAGCTACTGTGCCGTCTACATCAATAGCTCTTAAAGGACTTATTGATGTTTGAGCCGCATTTAATGAAACTGCATTTGTTGTCATATTACTAACGTTCGGCGCTTGATTTACAACATCAGTGGTAACTGAAAATGTATAAATAGCTGAATCACTAGCTAACGAAATATTATCCAGTGCTACATATGCAAATGAACTATTACCTACAGTACCACCGGCTGCAATTCTCAATCGTGCAACTTGTGCCAACGTAAGCAATTGACTTGTTGTAACTGCTGTAAAATTATTTGTAGCATTTAAATCGCATTGTAAAATACCTAAACTAGGCAACCGTGATATTCTGTACGATACTATAGTACCATCTTCATCGGTTGCATCTAAAGAAATAATTTTTGTATTTGTACTCCTTTTAATATTTGCACCGTTTATATTTTGTGCAATTGGCTTAGCATTTACTATGCTGAGATCTTGATCTACAATTCCTGAAACAAATCCGTCATTATCAGTACATCTATATTTAAACTTTGAATTGCCATAATTTGTTCCATTAGGCACAAAATAAAGTTGATCTCTTTTATTAAATGGAATTATTTGTCCTGCAACAACACTAGCGCCATCTAAAAAAAGTGTACCAAAATTTGTACTATTTGTTAATGTAGAAATTGTAAATGATTCAACAGTACCATCTGCATCTGTGCCAACTAATGGCATACAAGCACGAGCAATTCGCATACCGTTCATATTTGGCATTGTAGATCCTGTTGCGGTTGGAGCAGTGCCTCCTGCAATAACAGGAATTTTAAAACTTGCTGGAGTTAACGCAGCTAAGTTTCCTTCATCCAATACATTAAACAAAAAAGTTGCCGTATCCGTGCTAATAGGATTTGGTTGAAATTTTAAGTTATTAAAATCTGCCAACAAAATAACTTGTCCTAAAACTAATGGAGTTGTATTTAATTTTACTATCCCTTTGTTTACATCAGGAAGTGATAAAATGACTGCAGACTTTAATTTATTTTCAAAATCATT
>JANMFB010000340.1:0-15911 GCA_031377605.1 Ferruginibacter sp. | reverse complement strand
ATCTTCTCTACCAATTTTATTCCTAAATGACCCGCCCATGGATATTTTTCAATTTCATCAGGAAAAATTGATGCAACTTCAATACGCTTATCCATATTGGCTTTCACGGTTTCTCCCGCTTCATTGTTTTGAAAAAAATTTTTCAGCGGACTCACAATTACTTCTTTAGCTTCATCTAAATTGCCAATGGTTGCAGAAATACCCCACACAGAACAACGTACTTTTTCATTTCTATATTTTACGTTTACAATTCTTGCTATTGCAAGCTCTACTTGCACGCCTCGCTTGCCTCCTAGCAGTTCGTGCCATTCATCTACAGCAATAATTTTGAGTGATTTAAAATGGTTATCATTATTTTTTTGAGCCAATAATAAATGTAAACTCTCCGGAGTAATGATTAAAATTTCAGGCATTTGCCGTTTTTGCTTTTCTCTTTCGGATAGTGCAGTATCTCCATTTCTAATACCAACCTTCCATTGAATTTCTAACGCAGCACATGCCTCTTGCATAGCTCTCCCAATATCTTTTGCCAATGCTTTGAGCGGCGTTACCCAAAGCAATTGTAACCCACTATTCTTTTTGGTTTTAGAGTCTTTGGGGTTATCGTTTATAAATTGGATAATGGCACCTAAAAAAACAGCGTACGTTTTACCACAACCAGTTGGCGCATTTACCAAGCCACTTTTACCATCAGCAATATGCTGCCAAGTTTGCTCTTGAAACAAAAAGGGCTTACGCTCATTGGCCACAAGCCATTGCTTTATTGTTTTATATCCAGTTAATTTTTTTAGTTGCATTGGGGATTTACACTTACTTACAAAGTAACACGAAGCGGTTGATTATTGGAAATAGTTTTTTGTAGGTTTTGAGTAAATTGGAATATAATAAAAAAATTTTTCCAGTGTGTTCCATTGTCGGTTTGTGACCTGACCAACCAAAACCTGGATTGAACGAGGCTGGTGGCATCACAAACCACCAAAGAAAAAGAAAATAGAAAAATTATTTTTTTTACACAGTTCGTTTTGATGCCAGTTTTGTTTATTGATTTATTCTATTTTTCAAGTCCATTGTTTCGTGTAATATTTTAATTATTTCACTTTCTGAAATTATATGATAAAATATGATATGCTTTTCAACTTTTAAACCTAAAAGGGATTTACTTATTTCTGTGTAGCTTCTTCCAATATCGGGATTTTTTCCTATTTTTCTGCAAGCTGACTTAATTGTATCATAATATTTATCCGCTTGTGTTTCTTAACACTCATGCAATGTATAATTTCAAATATCTTTTAGACCGTTTATCGCTTCCTGCCTCAAAATAATTTTAGCCATTTTTACTTCTTTCAACTTTAAGTTTGGCTAAATGATTATCGAAGTCAAAATTTTCAACTCTTGGACTATTCAGTCCTTGCTGGATTGCACTTTTTAAAGTAATTAACTTACTTTCTTCATTTTCTAAAAGTCTAAGTCCTGCTTGGATAACTTCGCTTACGTTTTTATAACGACCTACTTAAATTTGACCACCTACAAATTGGTCGAAATAATTTCCAAGTGATACTGATGTATTCTTCATTTCTAAATTTTTGCTAAAGTTGCCAAAAATTGGTAACTCTTTCAAAATGCATTTTATTTCTATATTAAGTTTATTTTTCACTAGGTAATAGTAAGATTTGGACTTATGCAATTATTAGTAAATCCGTTTGTATTGTTCCCCTAAAACTTTAAGGCCAAGGCATGGTGATTTTATCAAAATATTGGCAGATCAAAGAGACCAGGCCTTGCCTCATGCTTCGGTTTGGCAATTCATTTTTCCATGTCGTTACCAACAAGTGAAGAAACAAACCAATATCAGATTCTTTAAAAAATGGTTCACTTTATAAATTCCTTATCTTTAAATTATGAGCAAAGCTAAATTAAACCTTTTCGATTTTACCATGATCATGGTAAGTCTTGTTATAGGTATGGGAATTTTTCGAACACCCGCTAACGTAGCAGCAACTTCTCCAACATCATTTTTGTTTTTCTCTATTTGGATAACAGGTGGCATTATTGCTATTTGTGGTGCGCTTACGTATGCAGAAATTGGCAGTAGGTTTCCTGTTACTGGTGGTTATTACCGCATATTTTCTTATGCCTATCACCCCTCTATTGCCTTTGCGGTTAACTGTATTATTTTAATATCCAATGCAGCTTCGCTTGCAGGTGTCGCACTCATTGGTGCCGAGTATATTATTAAAGTAGTAATGCCAGATGCTGTAAATGCGCAGCAAGTGCAAATCAGTATTGCTATATCATCTATCCTTATTTTTTATGGCGTAAACTTGGCAGGTTTAAAAATGAGTGCACGTACCCAAAATGTGCTCACCATCATTAAGATCGGTTTAGTGTTGCTGCTTATTTTACCAATATTCTTTTATACCGCTAAAGATGAAATCAGCGTTGTATCCAGCACAATTACTAGCCCTGTTTTGCGAGAATATATAAAGGCATTTGGTTTGGGATTGGTGGCTGTAAGCTTTACCTATGGCGGTTACCAACAGTCTATAAATTTTGGGGAAGAGGTTAATAATCCTGCTAAAAATATACCTAGGGGAATTATTGCGGGACTACTTATTATCATCGTTTTATACCTCTCCGTAAATTATGCGTACTATAAAGTTATTGGGTTTAATACACTTAAAACATCTACCAATATTGCAGCTATTATGGCTGGGCATTTGTTTGGTGCTGCGGCTGGCAAAATACTTTCTATACTGCTTTTTTTAAGTGTGCTTGCTTACGTAAATGTGTTGCTTATGGCAAACCCAAGGGTTATGCAAGCCATGAGTGAAGAAGGAATGTTGCCAAAAGCTTTTGGCAGAAGGCGTGTAAGTACCAATGTACTTTTTACTTCGCTTAGTGTATTTGCAAGTCTTTGCGTGCTCATTGTTTTTTGGGCAAAAACTTTTGATGAAATTTTGAGCTTCACTATTTTTTTAGATTGTTTTGGAATGGTATTATCTGCCGCAACAATTTTTAAATTGAGAAGAAATACGGCACATTTAGATGGCACTGGTATTTATAAAATGAAACTGTTCCCTTTAATGCCATTGGTATTTATGGCTGCTTATACTTTTGTATTTACAATTATTTTTATTGATAAACCTTTAACCGGTCTTACTGGGCTATCCATATTAGCAGCATTTGTAGGCTTGTACTTTTTGGTAGATGCGTTAAAGAAAAGAAAGATTATTTCTTAAAACGATTTCAAACTTATTAATATGGATATTTCATACATTATAAATGAACTGGGAGAGGAAAGAGAAAACTACTTTAATGCAATAGCGCCACCAATATTGCAGACAAGTAATTTTGCTTTTAATACAGTAGCAGATTTAAGGAAGGCATTTGAAAACGAATATGCAGGCTATATCTATAGCAGAGGATTGAATCCTACTGTAGAAATATTAAGAAAAAAATTGGCTGCATTGGATGGTGCGGAAGATTGCTTGGTTTTTAATAGTGGCGCCGCGGCTATTTATGCATCGGTAATGGGGAATGTAAAAACAGGAGACCACATCATTAGCATCCTCAAACCTTATACTGCTGCACAAAAATTATTTGATGTTATTTTACCAAAATTTGGTATCAGTACAACATACATTGATGGAAGAGAGATTTCAAATTTTGAAAATGCTATTTTACCAAACACTACGGTTATTTATTTAGAGAGTCCAAATAGTTGGAACTTTGCATTGCAAGATTTAGCGGCTGTTGCCAAACTTGCTAAAGCTAAAAACATAACTACGATTGTAGATAATAGTTACTCCTCACCCATTTACCAACAACCCATTTTATTGGGTATAGATATTAGTATACAATCTGCCACAAAATATATTGGTGGCCATAGCGATGTAGTTTCCGGCGTAATAACAGGTTCGAATAAGATGATGCAAAAAATATTCAATACAGAATATATGAATATTGGTAGTGGTATACAACCTTTCAATGCATGGTTGCTCATAAGGGGGTTGCGCACTTTACCAATGCGGCTTGCACACATTACAAACACTACAAAAATTGTTTTAGACTATTTAAAAACACAGCCACTTGTAGAGAATACTATTTTCCCTTTAGATGAAGATTTTAAACAATACGAACTAGCTAAAAAGCAAATGATAGGGGCTTGTGGTTTGCTTACATTTATTGTAAAAGCGAATACAGCAACACAAATAGAATTGTTTTGTAATTCGCTCAAACACATTCTTATGGCTGTGAGCTGGGGTGGTTATGAAAGTTTAATTATTCCAAGATGTGCAAGTATATCGCTGCAAAAATTTGACGCTAGTAATATTGAACACAGAATGGTAAGATTGTATGTAGGGCAAGAAGATGCTAGTTATATTATTACAGATTTGCAAAGGGGATTTGATGCAATGCAACAATCTTTTGAGGCGTAAAAAATAAAATGATGAAAACTATTTTAGAAATAATTTCTTTTAATATTGATAGTTGCACAAAAGCACAAAACGCTGGTGCCAACAGAATAGAATTATGCGATAACCCTAGCGAAGGCGGTACTACCCCATCGTATGGTTTTATAAAAGCCGCAAGAAAAATATTGGGTATTGATTTGTTCCCCATCATTCGGCCACGTGGTGGAGATTTTTTGTACAGCCAAAATGAATTTGAGGTAATGAAAACAGATATACAAATCTGTAAAGACCTTGGCTGCGATGGAGTTGTAATTGGCATGCTACATGAAGATGCTACGATAGATAAATTTCGTTGTGCTGCATTGGTTAACATTGCTTACCCAATGAGTGTAACTTTTCACCGAGCTTTTGATAGAGTTGCAGATCCTGCGCAAGCATTGGAAGATTTGATTGAGATTGGTTGTGAAAGAATTCTTACATCAGGCTTTTACCCTAGTGCGATAGATGGAGCTGAGAATATAAAAAACTTAATTAAACAAGCTGATGATAGAATTATCATCATGCCTGGAAGTGGTGTGAAGGCTGGCAACATAAAAGCATTATTGGAAAAGACTGGTGCAACTGAAATCCACAGTTCGGCAAGAAAAATTATAGATAGTAATATGAAGTATTTCAGTGCTACTATGAATGAGCATTTACAATCAGTAGATTTAGATAAGGATGAAGTAAGCCAAATGGTTTTGCAGATTAGAGATATGGAAGGTTCACTTTAACTAAATCCGTCTAAATCGCTTTTGATATTGCTAGCCGTTCATAATTCCATCAGTCATTCTTGTATAAAGCGTTTTTATTTTGGGGTATTTGCTCAAAATACGTAAATGCTTTTCCAATGTAACAAAATCATTACGCTTTGCAGGTCCCGTTTGCATTTCCCTTGGTGAATAATTTTGAACACGATCCGCAGTTTCTTTGATAAGCGGTTTCAACAAATTGAAATCTAAATTTTCTGCCACACAAAAATCGTTTGTAACAGTATATATGTAATTGGTAAAATTATTTACAATTGTTGCAGCAGTTTGCAAATGCATTCGCTTATCTTCTTCCATATAGATAACGGTATCGCTGAGGGTAAGGGCAAATGAAGCGACAAAATTGTACGTTTCTTCATTATTGGCTTCCAACAAAAAAGGTATTTCAGGAATTTGCTCTTTTTCCTTTTTTAAACTTTGTAATGGATATAAAACAGCATAGCTGTGACTGTTTTCCAGTAAATGCATAGACATTGCTCCTGCAGTATGCACAAGCACTGCATCCCCAAAATTTAAACCCTCAATAGCCTCTGGCAAAGCACTGTCTGATAAAGCAATAATAACCAAGTCAACATTATTAATTCGTCCAGAAAAATTAATGTACTGGGCATTTACTTCATTGGCCAAGTCATTTCCTTTGGCTTCGTTCCTTGCTATAATTTGTACAATGCTGTGTCCTTTTTTAAAAGCCAATCTTGCAAGTACAGAAGCAACATTTCCAGATCCTACAATGGAGACATTCATTTAGTTATTTTTTTCTTCAGCAAATTTAATGGTAAAAATGATTATTCGAACAATATTGTAGAATTAATATTTTATGTATTCAATTGATTTACAAATTATTCTAGTAAAATCTGTAGTTATCAAAATCTACAATTAATAACTAATTTGTTTTTTTAATTAAAGAAAAATAACAAATTAGCTCAGTTAATTACCACTTTTTTTTAGTCAAAAACGCAATATTTCAATTTTAAACTAATATTGCACAAATCTTGTAACATAATTTTTGTGTTACTTCGTATGATTGAATTGTAAAAAACGAATCTACAAAAGTTCATTTAAAATAAAATATGGCAAAAAATTTATTGATTGTGGAGTCACCTGCAAAGGCGAAAACGATAGAAGCAATACTAGGAAAAGATTTTGAGGTAAGAAGCTGTTTCGGTCATATAAGAGATCTGGCTAAAAATGATATGGGTATAAATTTGCAAGATAATTTTATGCCACAATATATAGTACCTGCAGAAAAAGATAAGGTTGTAAAAGATTTAATAGCAGCAGCAAAAAAGTCGGATGAGGTTTGGTTGGCTTCCGATGAGGACCGAGAGGGAGAGGCAATAAGCTGGCATCTTGCGGAAGTATTAAAACTAAATCCCAAAACTACCAAGCGCATTGTTTTCCATGAAATAACGAAACCAGCTATCCAAAAAGCGGTAGCCAATCCACGATTTATAAATATGGATTTGGTAAATGCCCAGCAAGCCCGTCGAATTGTAGATAGAATTGTGGGGTTTGAATTGAGCCCTGTATTGTGGCGAAAGATAGGCATGCAAGGTGGTTTGAGTGCTGGTCGTGTGCAAAGTGTAGCAGTAAAGTTGATTACCGAAAAGGAAAGGGAGATTAATGGATTTGAAGCAATAAGCAGTTTTAAAGTAGAAGCATTTTTGGGCGCTACAGATTTGAATAATAGGATTGTTTATTTTAGAGCAGATGGAGCCAAATATGATGAGCAGCAAAATGCAGAAAAGTTTTTACAATCATGTATAGCTGCAAAATATACCGTTAGAGATATTCAAGTAAAACCTGGCAAACGTACACCTGCTGCACCTTTTACTACATCTACCCTTCAGCAAGAAGCAAGTAGAAAACTAGGCTATGGTGTAAGTAAAACCATGCTACTTGCTCAAAAATTGTACGAAAGTGGAAAGATAACTTACATGCGTACAGATAGTGTAAACCTTGGCGAAACAGCTATGGATGCTATAAAAGCAGAAATAAATAGCAGTTTTGGCGATAAGTATTTGCAAGTAAGGAAATATAAAAATAAAAATGAAAGTGCTCAAGAGGCGCATGAAGCTATACGTCCTACCTATATGGACGCAAAGACAGTGGCAGACCAAGACCTAGCAAGGCTCTATGAATTGATATGGAAACGTACTATTGCTTCGCAAATGAGTGATGCTATTTTTGAAAAGACTACTGCAAAAATTGAAATAAGTACAAATAAAGAAAATCTTACCGCAAGCGGCGAGGTGTTGAAATTTGATGGTTTCTTAAAAGTTTATTTGGAAAGTACCGATGATGAAGAGGAAAATGATAACGAAGGAGAAAGCAGGCTGCCGAATCTTACTGTTGGGCAGCAATTGGAATTTAGAGAAATGACTGCTTCGGAAAAATTCACAAGACCAGGTGCTCGTTACACAGAAGCTTCTTTAGTAAAGAAATTAGAAGAATTAGGTATAGGCAGACCGAGTACCTACGCTCCTACTATTTCTACTATTGTAAAAAGAAATTACGTTGTAAAAAAAGATAAAGATCCTATAAAGCGAACTACACGTTTGGTTACATTGAAGAAAGATGATAGCATTACAAAAACATCATCAGAAGAAAACACCGGTGCAGAAAAGGGGAAACTATTCCCAACAGATTTGGGATTGGTTGTTACAGATTTTTTGAGTGATCATTTCAAAAAAATAATGGACTATTCTTTTACTGCAAATATTGAACAAGAGTTTGATAACATTGCCGAAGGAAAAACAGTATGGAATAAAATGGTTGGTGATTGGTACACTCCTTTTCATGAAGGCGTAGAGTACACACTTGAAAATGCAGATCGTGCAAAAGGCGAAAGAATTTTAGGAACCGATGAAGCATCAGGTAAGCCAATAAGCGCAAGAATGGGACGTTTTGGCCCTATGGTGCAAATAGGAGCACAAACAGATGAAGAGAAACCACGATTTGCAAAACTTACTGCACAACAGAGTATAGAAACAATAACACTGGAAGAAGCATTGGAACTATTTAAAGTGGGTGCGCCACTTGGTGAATATGAAGGATTAGATGTAACTACTGGCATCGGTAGATTTGGTCCTTATGTAAAATTTGGAGATGCATTTATTTCTATGCCAAGGGGTGAGCAACCATCTACTGTGGATATCAATAGAGCCATAGAAATAATTGAAGCAAAGAGAGTAGAAGACGCTCCTATTGCACATTACGAAGATATGCCAATTACAAAAGGGAAAGGCAGATTTGGACCCTTTATTAAATGGAACGACCTATTCATCAACATTCCTAGAGCCTACGATTTTGATACGCTTACGCAACAAGATTGCAATGAGCTTATTGAGAAAAAATTAGAAAAAGAGTCTAACAGAATTATCCAGAACTGGCCAGAGGATAAAATAACATTGGAGAATGGGCAATGGGGACCAATAATAAAATTCAATAAAAAGAAATTGAAAGTTATAGGTGGCGGAGCTAATGGAAAATATAGCCCTGAAGAATTGGCGGTAATTAGTTTAGATACAATTAAGAGCATGATTCTTACGCAAGATCCTAAAGCATTCGATAAAAAAACTGCTGCAAGGAAAACTGCCGTAAAGAGGGCTGCACCTAAGAAAGCAGCGACAAAGAAAAAATGATATTTGAAGAAATAAAGATTGTAAAAGTTAAAATAGAACGTATTTGCAATTAAAGAACAAACCATACAATGTACTTTTAATTGCAGCAATTGCATTGTTTCTGTCATCATTTTTTATTTCAAATAATGTTTTAGACATTCATCTGCATGATACATATTTCATCATTGCAAAAAAGTATATTTTTTGGATGTTGGCTTTTGTTTCAACAATCATTTGGGCAATATATAAATTGACAGATAAATTACTTTACTCAAAAAGTTTAATTTGGATACATGCTATTGCTACTATACTAACAATTGCTTTAATCCTACTTTATTTGCATTCAGAAAATCAAATTACAACAGCAAGAAAATATTATGATTTTAGCAGTTGGGAATTGAATACTTTTTTTGATGATAAATTTATCTTTTGGCTGAAGGCATTACTAGGAATTACAATTCTGTGTCAATTGGTATTTTTTATTAATTTAATTTTAGGAGTAATAAAACGTAAATAAAACAATGTCCTCCCCCATCTCCCTTCAATACACGATAACCAAAGAAGATTATGCTTTTTATTACAAATATGCCATGTGGTCGTCTGGCAAAAGGAAGAAGCAACGATTGCAAAGTATTTTAAAGCAAATAGGTTTTGTAGCTGTTTTTTTAGGAGTATATTTTTTTGCTGGCGGGTTTACTTATTTATCTAAATATTCAATTCTTATTATTTTACTGATGTTTGGCACATCTTTCTTATCACTATTAGGAAGTAAAAATGCTATAGATAAACAGCTAGCCGAGTTTACAGAAAATGAAGACAATGCCAATATTTTTGTAGAAACTTTTTTAACTGCAACAGAAATTGATGTACAAATAAAAAATGATTTACAAGAATCTACGCTGAAATGGAAAGCTATTATAAACAAAGCTGAAATAAATACACATTATTTTTTATTTACGAACGCTGTTCAAGCTTTAATTATCCCCAAAAGAGCGTTCATAAATAATGATCAAAAAAGTGCTTTCGACAAAATACTTTCTAGAACTTTGTCTTTAGATGCTCAAATAAAGCAGGACCTTAAAAATGCAAGAAACTAAAGAAATACAAGCACTATTACAACTCATAGATGACCCTGACGAAATAGTGTACGAAACGGTGAGTAATAAGATTATTTCTTTGGGCAAGGTCATTATTCCTAAGTTAGAAGATTACGTGGAAAGCACTACCAATACTGAGTTACAAGAACGAGTAGCATTACTGATACATCAATTACACTTTCAAGATTTAAAACTAGCCTTTAAAAAATGGAATGAAGATTTACCAGACTTATTAGCAGGAGCATTATTGGTTTCTAAGTATGTGTATCCGGGTATGGATGCAACAATTGTTTTTCAAGAAATAGAAAAACTGAGAAGAAATATTTGGCTCGAGTTGAGTAGTTATCTCACCCCTATGGAACAAATTAATGTAATAGGAAGTATCGTTTATAATTATTACAAACAAAAAGGTGAAGAAATTTCTTACGAAAATGTAGATGGATTTTTGCTAAGCAAAACATTGGAAAAACATTCTGGAAATACATTTGGAAACGGCACATTACTATTATTATTATGCGGCTTGTTAGATGTACCTGTCTATGCTGTAAATATACCTAACCAATTTTTATTGGGTTATTTTCATGAGCATTACAATATCATGAATGTAGTAGGACACCCTTCAGAAAAAATAAAATTCTATGTAGATCCTGTAAATGGACAAATGTATTCTCAAAAAGATGTAGAAAATTATTTTAAAAAAATGGGTATGCCATTGGATGCTGCTTTTTTTCAACCATTAAACAATAAATCAATAATTATTATCTTGTTATCGGAGTTGGTCAAATGCTTCGATAGAGAAACACAAAAATATAAAATAGACGAGCTACGCTCCATTATAAAAATGATAGCAACTAAATGATTTATCACGTAACTAAAAAATCTGCTTGGGAAACTGCCTTACAAACAGGAGCATACGAAGCACCATCCTTGCACATCGAAGGTTTTATACACAATAGCACTGCAGCTCAGCTAGAAGGCGTTTTAACAAGATATTATGCTGATCAAAAAGATTTATTACTATTGCATATAAATGAAGATAAACTTATTGCACAATTAAAATATGAACTTGCTCCTTCTGTAAACGAAATGTTTCCACATATTTTTGGAGCTATTAATTTGGATGCAGTAGAGAAGGTGGAACCAATTCAAAGTACAGACTAAAAGATTCATTCTAATACTTCACTTTATTCAAATGTTGCAGATTTTTTTAAAATAAAGCTGGAAATATTATTTTATACTTTGGATTATATAAAAAATATATTCTTACAACAAAATAATTTAAAAATGTGTATTAATTAAAACTGGCAAATAGAATAATATATACTTTAAAGCAGAAAACTTTCATACTTGAAATCGTATCCTACACAACTATTAAAAAATGTCTATTACTAAAAACTTTGATTACTAGCGCCTAGTGGTATCTTTAGACATTAAGAGCCCATCTTGCGGGGCGCTAAGCAAAATGCTATTTTCATTAATAAGGGGTTTAATTTCGTTTATTGCCAATGAATCTAGTAGTTGATTTTTAAGGTAAAATGTTTTCACTTGATTATTTTCCTGGAGCCAGCGAATTATTTTGCATTGGCAACTTGCATTTTCCACTTCATTAATTACTTCTTCAATTGTTCCACCTTTACCCTGCTTTATATAAATTTCTCTTATGCCAATAATCATATTTTTATCGCCAACATCAAAATTCCAAGAAGAAGATATAGCTGATAAGAAATTAGGGCTAGCGTATAAATTGAACAATGAATGCCGTGGCGATTCAGTTTTACCTGTATTGTTCTTTATTTTTGAGTAAACCGACACTATGCCCGGAGATTCAAATTGCAAGTAACCTATGTGATTAAAACTTGCTCCAAAACGGTTATAGGTAAAATAACCATCTTTGTATTTTATATAAACAAGGTTCGGTACCACTTTATGATACCGATTGTTATCTGAAATTCTGGCTTGTGGCGAACCCGTGTAGCACAACCAAACCCCTTCCAAACTATCTATCTCTGCATTGGTAGGTTGATAAGTTAAAATATTAAGGTCAGCTTTTATTTCATTCCACTCGTTTGTTTTATGTGTCAGATAAAAAAACGATGCAACAATTGCTATGCCAAATATCATTGCAATAGATTTCCATAAAAAAATACTTTTTCCTTGATTTGATGTGTTACCTAGAAGTATATTGGATGAGCCTGACTTATCATTTTTATCGCTTTTTACATCTGAACCTTGTTCTTCGATACTATTCGGCTTAGCCAAAAGGTTGTCATCAATCGGCTCTTGCTCAAAAGCTTTTCTTCCTTTGCCATACAAATATATGTAGCAAGAATCTACCAAAAAAGATCGTGGGTGCGATACTATTCCATTTAACGCATCCTTAATTTGCCCTCCGGTAATGTCATATTTCCTGTATGGGTATTCCTGATTTATGGGTTTAACTTCTGGCTGATAAATATCAGTGCCAAATTCCTCCCACTTGCTTGGGAGTTCGTTACTAATGCTACTAAGGGCAATTGCGATAACCTCGTAGTTTTTCCTATTGGTATTTTGAATTATTGCTTGCCCTGTTTGCTCTCTATGCTTTTGAATTACCTTAGATAGCAAATAAACAATCTCTTCTTTTCCTGTCTTAAGCATTTGCATAATTACATGACAATAAACAAATTGTAAATTTCCGAAACTATTAAAAAAGTTCCGAAACAAATATACGCATTTGTAATTAATTCAGAACTCCAAAAAAACACGCTCCAATTTTTTATTTTCCTACTTTTAAATATTAAATTATCAATTGCAAGCTAAATGAAAAAAACAATATCCTACCAATTTTGGGGTTTTGGTAACTGTGCCAATATTTCAAAGAAAATATTTCTCGCTTTAATACTGTTAATATCAGTTCAAATACTAAGGGCACAAACTCCTTGGTATTATAACGGCACAGGCCCCATTAATGATGTAGCCAGTTGGGGAACTAATCCTAATGGTACCGGTGGCACACTGGCTGATTTTACAAGTGGAGGAAGGCTTTTTTACATACAAAATACTACTGCTGTAACTTTAACAGGAACATGGAACGTGGGCAACACATTTTTTGGAAACGCTGGTGGCGATAGCGTAATAATAGGCAATCACAATACTCCGGTGGCACCAATTACGTTTACATTATCTGCAGGTTCTGCCTTTGTAGTAACTACTGCTAGAACTGTAGCGGTAGCAAATCCTTTAAGCGGCACCAATAAGATAGTGTATCAAAATGCAACACCCATTTCTTTTGGGCTTATTGCAGATCTTAATTTAGAGTTGGTTTACGATAATACAACCATAACAACATCTACCTCAAGCAGTTTTGGCAATGTAAGTGTAATAAACAATGCAAGTGTAAATATGGGAGGTGCTGCAATAATAGTTCGAAATTTAACTGTTGATGCAGGCTCCACATTAATAGGCCCTATAGGCGCATCATCCAATTATATTGGTGTAAAAACAACGGGCATAGTTACTATTAACGGCACTTTTAGGGCCGGTAGAACGGGTGGTCTTTTTACCGCTAGCAATAACCCTTTTCCAACTACTGGGACTACATTTGGGACCATTTTATTTCAAGATGCGGTAACGCCAGGCACAAATTTGATACTTGGCCCCAACTCTACTATTGATTATAATAGAGGCACATCTGGCCAAACCGGAATTCAAACTATTACTGCATTAAATTATGCTAATCTTAGCCTTACAAATTCAGCATTGGCTAGTAACAAAGCCTTTCCTGCAACGGGAATAATCAATGTAGGGGGTACAATGACTGTTAATTTAATTGGTGCTGCTACAGTTTCAACACCCGCAGCTACGTTTACGCTTAATATTTTACCAAGTGGAAGGTTTGTAATTAATTCTGCAACGATATATGGTAGTGCAGGTGGTAACCAAAGATTATTTTTAAAGTCAGATGCAACAGGTACAGCATCATTAGGAACAATGTTTGCAGGTTCATCTTTTGCAGGCAGTATTAACGTAGAAAAATTTATACCTGGGGGTTTTAGAAAAAATAGATTTCTAAGCCATCCTTTTACAGCCAGCCAGCCACTAAGTGAAATAACTGGAGAAATTGATATAACGGGTAATCCTGCAGGAACTACCTCAACAGTTACGGGACAAACAACAGGAACAGGTTTCACGTCTACCTCACTTAATAACCCAAGTGCCTATTATTTTAATACGGCAACATCGAATGGAGCATCGCCAAACGATGCAGGTTGGTTAGCTTTCACAGATAATACTACAACAACCAATTGGCCAAGAGGAAGAGGAATTAGGGTTTTAGTTAGAGGAACTAAAGGACAAGCAAACACTTTAGATGGTACAGATGCTACACCAAACCCTGTAACACTTACGCTTAATGGAACTGCAAATGTGGGTGCAGTTGCTGTACCAATGCTAAATAGTGGCACGGGATTAAATCTTATGGGTAATCCATATGCCTCTGCTGTAGATATTGGTGCTGTGCTTACCGCAGCAACTCCGGGAACAAATGTGGCCAATGCTTTCTATTTGCGTAACCCACAAACAGAAAGTTTTATTACTGTAAGCCCAATACCGGCTAGTTATATCATTCCTGCTTTTAGTGCATTTTTCGTGCAAGCATTAACTGCTAGCAGTTTAAATTTTGCAGAAGGTAATAAAAGTACCTGTGTAAGTTGCCCTACAGTTTTTAGAAATAGTAATACCGCTAATATTATAGAATTGAAAGCTTTTAAAGATGGATTAGAATATGACAACCTGATATTTAATTTTAGCGATAATTCAAAAACTAACAATGCAGTTAAACTAATGAACAATGGATTTAGCTTTTATGCATTATCTCCTGATAATACAAAACTTTCAGCTACATCGGTAAGCTTGGTTGAAGCTAAAAAAATTACTATTGGTATCAGCTTACCAAAAACCAAAGGCATACAAACCTATACTTTAAAAGCAACGCAGTTTTCTGTTCCTAATAATAAAAAACTTGTATTACACGATAAATTAATGAATAAATACATATCGTTGCAGACAGGCACAACCTTCAATTTGATGATAGATCCTTTAAGTAAGGAAAGTGTAGGAGAAAATAGATTAGAATTAATTATCGAAAACTAAGTATTAACCCAAAAAATTAACTAATGAATAATCATAGAAAATATTTAAAAATAAATTTGATACTTAGCTTTGTTTTACTAATTACGAATTTAAGTTTAGCCCAAAACTTTGAAGATAAAACGGTTGATTTTACCGTACTACCTGTAAGTTTAATCAGTTTTGATGCCACTAAATCTAATACTGATGTAATTGTTGTTTGGAAAACTGCAACAGAGTACAACAATAGTCATTTTGAAATTGAAAGATCTTCAAACGGAATAGATTTTAAAAAAGTAGGCCAAGTAGCAGGTGCAGGCAATTCCACTAATATTAACAATTACTATTACAAAGATGCAAACACGCCTTTGGTAAATTTGTTTTACCGTTTACAGCAAGTAGATTATAATGGGGGCTTTAATTATAGCCCCATTGTAGTTGTAAAGAATGGTAAAAATATACAACCATTGTTTAGCGTTTTTTCAAATCCTATTCAAAATAGAATAGTTAATATTACCACAGGTAAAATTGACAATGGAAAATACTTTTTCAGCATAAAAGGGTTAGATGGAAAAACTATCTACAATTACGAACAAAATATTATTGCTACCAATCAAATGATTAAATTTAATTTACCAACAAGGATTCCTACAGGAATTTATATGTTGCAAATAATGAATGGCCAAGGTACCATTAACGAAACTCAAAAAATTATTGTGCAATAATAAATTAATTTTTGCTTACGCATAAAATATTAAAATGAAAAAAAGCTTTTTAGTTGTTTTACTTTTTGTAATTGTAGGTAATGTTAGCGCTCAGTTATCAAAGGCTACTGTTGGTAAACAACAATTTTATTTTGAT
>JANMFB010000332.1:0-1882 GCA_031377605.1 Ferruginibacter sp. | reverse complement strand
AGTTGTTGATGGCGTTGGTGCAGTTGAACTTCCGATACCACCTGTTAAATTATTATACCATAGTAAAGAGGTACCAGTAGCTGTAAGTTGAACTGCTATTGCATTTTGACAATATGATATTGGGCTTATAACTATTGGGGCTGGTGTACTTGCAGTAATATTTACTATGATAGTAGCTCTTGGACTTTCGCATGAACCAACTGTTTGGCTTACATAATAACTTGAAGAGCCTATAACGGTTGTTGGTGGAATTGGAGCTACAGTATTTCCTATACCTCCTGTTAATGTTGTGTACCATTTTAAATTTGTACCAGATGCTGTAAGTGCAATTGCGGTTGTATTTTGACAATAAGTGACTGGAGTAGCAATAATAGGTACAGCTGGTAATGGCGTTACATTTACAGTAATAGCTGTTCTTGTACCTTCACATCCATTTATTGTTTGACTTACATAATAAATTATAGAACCAACGATAGTTGTAAGTGGAGTCGGAGCGATAACACTTCCTGTACCACCTGTTGCTGATGTATACCAAAGAAGATTTGTTCCTGTTGCTGAAAGTGCTGATGCTGTTGCGTTTTGGCAATAATTTATATTAGTTATAGCTGAAGGCGCAGCTGTTATACAAAAAGAAATATTTGTATAAACCCTGTATTCTGCTGGTTGCATATTAATTGTTTGCCCTGCGCCAGTAGCTGTAAATGTAGCATTCGAAAAATATTCATACCAAGTGCCTGCACTTGGAAAAGTAACTGTAAAATTTTGTGCTACAACATCGAAATTACTAATGGCGACTAATTGTAATTCTGGATGATTTATTATTAATTGTTTTTTTAGATCATTTCCTAAAATACCGCCTATACTATTTGTAAGGAATACGTTTGGTTTTAATGTCCGTATTCTATTTAATCCTGCAATTACATTATATATTTTTTTTCTTGCCACATCTAAGTTGTAGCTCCATAGTATTGGTTTGGGATTGGTTTTGCAATTGTCTGTGCCATATGGTTGTGGTATTG
This sequence comes from Ferruginibacter sp., assembly GCA_031377605.1. GTDB lineage: Bacteria > Bacteroidota > Bacteroidia > Chitinophagales > Chitinophagaceae > Ferruginibacter. Next base: position 863 of record JANMFB010000332.1, on the reverse strand, counting down.
TTCCATTTTCGCATTGGAAAATTGATTTGTCATAGCCTAACTCACCAAATTGCCAAATCATTTTTGGACCAGGTATTAGCAATAGAAATGGTTGCATGGCCTCCATTCTAGCTAATGCAATAGGAAGTTGTTTTACATCGTGATTTGTATTTGCAGAGCTTCCAAATGTAAGGTTCTTATACATCAATCTTTCTTCATCATGACTCTCGGCATAAGTAACTAAATGTGGTTGAGTCCAACCTGTTCGATTACCAAAAAAAGCACGGCTAATATTTGCATTACTACTTCCATAACCCATTGTGTTTTCATTGTACTGGTCTGTCATTTTGCCCCACAATAACATGCCTCTGTTTGATAATTCTGCTTCTTCATCATCATTACCCAAATGCTCAAGAATATTATATGAGCCAGCAGACACAACCTGTGATGAATCGTAATATCGTTGCCAAATATTTACCCTGCTCAGGTCAAAATTATTCCAGCAACTCACATTAGTACCACAGTTTGTTTGTGTAAATCCTTTTGATAAATCCCAACGGAAACCATCTAACCTATACTCTGTTAGCCAATGACGAATATAACGTGCCGTATGATATTTGGTTGCTTCACTTTCATGATTAAAATCGTTGAACACACTAAATGGATGTGTAGCAGTCACATTAAAATAAGGGCTATTTGATGCAGGCTGACTCGTAGCATTGTTCCAATACAGCTGGGCTAATGGACTAAGGCCAGTTGCATGATTTAAAACAGCATCCATAATAACTGCCATGCCTTTACTATGTGCTATATCTATAAATAGTTTTAAATTGTTTTTTGTGCCGTAAGCTTTATCGGGAGCAAAGAAAAAATCAGGATTGTAA
>JANMFB010000295.1:0-10410 GCA_031377605.1 Ferruginibacter sp. | reverse complement strand
AAATTACCTTTTTCAAGAAAAAAAACCTTTGTGGAATGTCCTTCATTATTTTCTTTATCGTAGCAACTAAATGAAATTGGTTGAGGGTATAAGATTCTTCCTTCTATTAAGTTCTTTGGTTTCACTCTTATAATTGTACTATGGAATTCTTTATAGAATGAAGTGTTTTCAGTAGAGACCGCTTCAAAAGCAAAAAGATTTGAAGTGATGCCACTGTACATTGGCGGAGTAAGAAATAGTGAATCATTCTCAAATGCTGGAGCACTAAATTCTATTCTAAAATTATTTTGAGCAAAAAGGAACTGATGAAGGACAATTAAAATAGTAAGAAAAAAATATTTCATTGGTGTGAAGTGTTTAAAATATTACTGCTAACTGAAGTATAAGAGCTAAATGTATCTGTACTTATTTCATCATCTTTCAATGCATTAAATTTTTCCTCAAGTTTGCCTAGTTGTTCTAAATATTCAGGTAATAAATCTGTTTTTAGTATTTGTAAACACATTGAATTTAAATGTAGGAAAATTTATTTATCCAATTCTATAAAAACTTGCCAGTCCAACTTTCCTTTACTTTTTTCAAATCTATTGGCTTTCCAGTAAAAACAAGATTGCCACCAAGGTCACCCGCTTCTGGGCCAAGATCTATAATCCAGTCTGCACTTTTTAAAACATCTGTATTATGTTCTATCACTAATATAGAATGCCCTTGCTCTACTAATGCGTTAAATGATGTGAGCAATTTTTTGATATCGTGAAAATGTAAACCTGTTGTTGGTTCATCAAAAATAAATAGAATATGGCCTTGTGCTTTTCCTTTGCCCAAGAAAGACGCTAACTTCACACGCTGTGCTTCTCCGCCACTAAGGGTGTTAGATGATTGCCCAAGTTTTACATAACCTAAACCAACATCGCTAAGTGGTTGTATTTTTTTAGCTACATCTTCGCCATCAGAAGTTTTCCCTTTTACTTTTTCCGACGGTAAAGAAAAAAAATCAATCGCTTCATCCACACTCATTTCTAATACATCATGAATACTTTTTTCTTTGTATGTAACTTCCAGTACTTCTTCTTTAAATCTTTTTCCGTTACAAGATTCACACACAAGATGCACATCAGCTAAAAACTGCATTTCTACCAATTGTTCTCCCTCCCCCTTGCAAGTATCACAGCGACCACCATCTACATTAAACGAAAAATGTTTTGGCATAAAACCTCGAATTTTTGAGAGTGGTTGTTTAGAAAATAATTCCCGTATTTCATCATAAGCTTTAATATAAGTTACAGGATTACTCCTACTACTTTTGCCAATCGGATTTTGGTCTATCATTTCTATTTTACTCACATAATCTACATCTCCGGAAATTTTTCTGTGTAAGCCAGGTCTATCAGTAACTTCTCCTTTTAATTTTTGCAACGCAGGATATAAAACTTGTTTTACCAAAGTTGTTTTGCCACTTCCACTTACGCCACTTACTGCACACAAAATGCCAAGTGGAAATTCTACGGTAATATTTTTTAAATTATTTTGATTAGCACCTTCAACTTTTATTGACCTATTCCATTTGCGAATATGCTTCGGTGGTTCTATTTTTAATTTCCCTGAAAGGTATTTTCCTGTTAAGCTTTTTTCATCTGCAATCAACTCATCGTAATTTCCTTTGGCTACAACTTCACCCCCTTGATAGCTAGCTAACGGCCCCATATCTATTATGTAATCTGCTTCTCGCATCATTTGTTCATCATGCTCTACTACAACAACTGTATTACCAAGGTCACGAAGTTCTTTTAATACTGTAATTAATCTTTCTGTGTCTCTGCTATGTAAACCAATAGACGGCTCATCTAAAATATACAAAGAGTTTGTAAGGTTACTGCCTAAGCTCCTAGTAAGTTGTATACGCTGGCTTTCACCTCCACTCAAAGAGTTTGCAAGCCTGTTTAAAGTAAGATAACCAAGCCCAACATCTATCAATGTTTTAAGCCGATGTTTTACTTCTATTAAAATTCTTTTTGCTACTTGCTCATCGTAAGCAGATAATTTTATTTTCTCAAACCAAGTTTGCAAATCTTTTACTGGTATTTCGCATAGCTCGCCAATATGCTTCTCATTTACTTTTACATATAATGCTTCTTTGCGCAAACGATAGCCTTCACATTCATGGCATTTAGTTCTACCTCTAAATCGGCTTAGTAAAACCCGATATTGTACTTTGTATAAATTTTGTTCTACTTCTTTAAAAAAAGCATTGATGCCATCTACATATTTGTTGCCTTCCCATAATTGTTTTAATTGTGATGTTGATAAATCCATAATGGGTTTATGTATGGGGAAATCAAATTGTTTTGCTGATCTAATAAAAGCATCCTTCCAAGCACTTAGTTTTTCTCCACGCCAAGGAGCTACAGCTCCTTCGAATACACTCAATGTTTTATCTGGAATAACCAAATCTTCATCTATCCCTAACACCTGTGAAAAACCTTCACACACAGGGCAAGCGCCATATGGATTATTAAAAGAAAAAAGATTGGGTACTGGTTCTTCAAATACAATCCCATCTAATTCAAATTTATTGCTAAACTTAATTGGTGTTTTTTCATTTATTTGTACATACATAGTTCCTTCACCTTCATAAAAAGCAGTGCCCGTAGAATCTGCTATGCGATGCAAATCATCTTCATCAAAATCCTTTTTTATCAATCTATCTATTAGAATAAAAATTTCTCTTTTAATTTTTTTCTTTGTTTTGTCTTCAATTTCATCTTCAATGTTTATTATTTCATTGTTAATGAATAAGCGAGAAAATCCTTTTTGTAATAAAATATTTAGTTCTTCTTTCTCATCTCTATTTGCATGCCTTTTAAAGGTAGCTAGCAACATTATTTTATCTCCTACTTTAGTTTTTTGAAGCTCAGCAATGACATCTGGCACATCATCTTTTTTTACTTCTCTACTACTAATGGGCGATATTGTTTTACCAGTACGTGCATACAATAATCTTAAGTAGTCATAAATTTCTGTCATACTACCTACAGTACTTCGTGGAGTTCTTGTAATTACTTTTTGTTCTATAGCAATAGCGGGGCAAAGTCCTTTTATAAAATCTACATCAGGTTTGTTCATGCGCTGCATAAACTGTCTTGCATAAGCACTAAGACTTTCTGCATATCTTCTTTGTCCTTCTGCAAACAATGTATCTATTGTAAGGGATGATTTTCCGGAACCGGATACGCCAGTTACTACTACTAATTTATTTCTTGGTATACTTACCGTTACATTTTTTAGATTGTGTACCCTTGCTCCTTGTATAAGTATGTCACTTTTTAAATCAATCTTTTTTATATTTTTTTTCTCTTCTGTTTTCAGCATATATCATCAAAGTTAAAACAACCTATTTACAATACAAACCAAGTATTGGTTGCAGTATAAAAGTATAGTTACGTAGTAAAAGTACGACACTTATTTAAGAGAAATTCCTATCGAACAAATTCTACATAATAATGATAGAATAGCGTACAATATTATGTTAAAGCGTATCCTATTTTTGTTTTTCAATTTCCAACTGACAGACCAACCACTTGACCTCCTTACTAGATACTCTCATGGTGACTCATCTCTTGGAAAAGAAAAACCAATATCCAATTTTCTAAAAGAAAAACAAAAGTTATGAGAAACCAAATCGAATTGACTGATCAAGAAATTGTAAATGAGTACATCAATGGAAATGCAAATGTATTATCTACCCTAGTAACTCGTTACAAAGACAAAATCTTCACATCTATTTATTTATTAGTAAAAGACAAATATCTTGCCGAAGATATTTTTCAAGATGTATTCATTCGTATTATTGACACTATTAGAGGGGGACGTTATACCGACGAAGGGAAATTTCTTCCTTGGGCTATGCGTATTGCACACAATCTATGTGTAGATCATTTTAGAAAAGTAAAAAGAAATCCAACTATTAAAACGAGCGACGATAGAGATATTTTTGATGTGCTTAATTTTTCAGAAGCAGGTGTTGATAACCGCATGATGAATGAGCAAACATCAGATAAAGTTCGTCGCATGATAGATATGTTACCAGAAGACCAAAGAGAAGTTATTATACTTCGTCACTATGCAGATTTAAGTTTTAAGGAAATAGCACAACTTTCTAACTGCAGCATTAATACTTCTTTAGGAAGAATGCGCTACGGTTTATTAAACCTGCGCAAAATGATGACAGAAAAACAAATTGCACTATAAAAATTATTATTGTTGATTGATTCAAATTTCCTCCAGATCTAAATCTGGAGGTTTTTTGTTTTAATGAAGTTTTTATTTCTTATTTTAAGATTGCTGAGTTCGGGTAAAAAATGCAATTAAAGAAAGTTTATAAGAACTGGGTATCATAATTCACTACCTATTTATTCATATAAATCGATTGGAATCTAACAACATTCTGTTAGAGGCTGTAAAATATATAACTTGCAATTATAAAATTGCAAGAATCCATTATAGGTTTAAATAAGTTTTAAGGATTCTTTAGTTTTAGTTTTAATACAATAATTCTATGTATCGATTACTCTTGATAATTTTTATTAGCTTGATTTTTATTTCTTGTAAACACACTCAAACGATGTCATCAAAAAAAGAAACGATATCATACGCTTTTAGGCTAAAGCCTGGCCAAGATTTGCGTATCGAAATAGAGAAATTTGTAAAGGAAAATAATATAACTGCCGGCTGGATTGGAACTTGTGTAGGGAGCCTAACCAATTACAATGTACGTTTTGCAAACCAGCCAAATGGAAGCATAGGTTCTGGTCATTTTGAAATTGTAAGTCTTATAGGCACGCTTTCCACCAATGGTTCACACATACATATTAGTATAAGCGATAGCACAGGGACTACTATTGGTGGACATTTACTTCAAGGGTGCAAAGTTTATACTACCGCAGAAATTGTTATTCAAAGCAGCGTCCAATTTATTTTTAAAAGAGAAAAAGACGGTAGCACTCCTTGGGAGGAATTACAAGTAGAGAAAAAATAATGAATCTACTTCTTTTCAAACCTAACCAAACTTGCTTGTAACCATTTTAAATAATCAGTGACACTTGGGGTATAACCTACCGGCTCAGCAATCAATTCTTCATTCGTGTTTAAAATTGCGTACCACGGTTGACTATTTTGTTTAAAATTTTCTGTTTCAAAAGTGCTCCATTTATCACCCACGGTTCTTATTTCTTTTTTCACACCATCCAACGAAGTGTAGGTAAATCTATTTTCTGGAGGTAATAATTTTTTATCATCTACATATAAAGAAACTATGATGAATTTTTCACTCATTAATCTATACACCTCTGGGTTGCTCCACACATTTTCTTCCATTCTACGGCAGTTCACACATGCATAACCTGTAAAATCTAGAAGCATAGGTTTATTCTCTTCTTTAGCCATTTTTAAACCTTGTTCATAATCATGAGCACAATTTAAATTTAGAACACATTCTGAATTTCCTACTATGGTTTTTTCTAGTTCATAAATGCTGTACCACAAAGGTGGCGGGAAACCACTTATCAATTTTAGATTTGCATACTTAGTATTTGTAACACCAGGTAATAAATAAATCGTGAAAACTGTAAAAAATAGAGCAAATAAAATCCTCATTTTGCTCAGTTTTTTTATTGGGCTGTCATGTTTAAATTTATATACACCCCATAAGTAAAGGGAAAGAAAAATTCCAATTACAATCCATATTCCTATAAACACTTCTCTTTTTAATAATCCCCAGTGCATTACTAAATCAGCGTTTGATAAAAATTTCAATGCTAAACCAAGTTCTAAAAAACCAAGTACTACTTTTACTGTAGTCAACCATCCACCTGATTTTGGGAGTGATTTTAACATTCCTGGAAAAAGTGCAAACAATGCAAATGGTAATGCTAGTGCAAATCCAAAACCTCCCATGCCAGCCGTGAGTTGCATAGCGCCCCCATCTGTTGTAAGTGAACCTGCAAGTAAGGATCCTAAGATTGGTCCTGTGCAAGAAAACGAAACTAAGGCAAGTGTAAGCGCCATGAAAAATATACCCAATATATTTCCTGCGCCGGCTTTACTGTCTGTTTTATTTGTAAATGATGATGGTAATGTTATTTCATAAAGCCCAAAAAATGATAAGGCAAAAACAATAAAAATAACAAAGAAAATAACATTGAGGTAAACATTTGTAGAGATACCGTTTAATATACTTGGGTCTAATTTATCTATAAAGTGAAAGGGGATACTTAATAAGACGTATATTAAAAATATAAAGAAGCCATACAAAAATGCATTTCTTATACCTGCAGTTTTAGTCTCCGATTTTTTTGTGAAGAAAGAAACTGTAAGCGGAATCATGGGAAATACACATGGGGTAAGCAATGCAACTAACCCACCCAAAAAACCTAAAATAAAAATTGAAAGCAACCCATTAGATTTGGACATTGGCTTATCTAAATGAATAGTTGGTATTAATATTCTATTTGAAGTAGTGGTAGCAACTTTTTCGCCAGTTAATATTTTTACTGTATCGGATTCAGGGTAAAAAGATGTATTATCTGCTACTTCATAATTTATATTAACAGTAATTGATGATGGTATTTTACCTGTTACATTTACCTCTTGCATAAAAGAAATACTATCTTGTACAATTTGTAAACCTGGTGTAGCTAAAACATCATTTAATGATATTGCAGCTTTTGATATAATTTGCAAATTCTTTGTAGAAATAGAGCTGTCGTCTCCCGTTGTATTAATTCCTACAATCTCAGCTGCCTTATTTGCTGTTGTGTAAACATGCCATCCTTTTTTTATGGTGCCATTAAATTTTACTACAAAGTTGCCTTCACTCTTTTTTTCAGCAGCAGCTTTCCAAGTAATAATTTTTTCTTGTGCAAAAAGATGTGAGCCAAAAAGTAAAAGTGTAAGAGTGGATAAAACAACAATTTTTGAAACACGCATGGCAAATAATTTTTTATAAAAAATCCCGATTTTGTCGGGATTTTATTAGAGAGATAGATATTTTTATTATCCTTTAGGATTTATAATTATTGCGAAAGGTACATCTTTTGGAGGCAAGCATTTTTCATCGTTACAAACCATGTAAGTTATTTTCCCTTTGGCTATTGTACTTATGGATGATTTTAATTTTACTTTTTGTACAAAATCAACTTTGTTGCTATAATACTTCAAATTCATCTTAAAATTTTGATCGTATTTCTTTTCCATTTTACCAACTTCAGTTGCTTTTCCATCTGGCTTTATCAATGGGTTTTTGTCTAAACTGATAGATGTTGGTACAACTCCACCTTCTGGCAAATCCTGAGAATAAATATGCCACTTGCCGCTAACTGCAGCTGTCATGTGTAATTCATATATATCTGCACTTATTTTCTTTGCACTATAAGTCCATTTTACAGGGTTTTCTATTTGTGCATTTACTGCAATTGCAAAAAATATTACAATGAAGGAAAGAATAATTTTTTTCATTTTCGTTTTAATTTTATTTATATACAGTAAAGTTCTCTCTTTTGTTTTTAATTAGTTGTTAAAATAATTTTAAGCCATTACTACTAATCCCACTTTTAATAAATCTGCAAAAACTTGCCTTCCATCTTCATTGCTAAGTGATGCGCTGCAAGCCCTTTCTGGGTGTGGCATCATACCAAATACATTGCCTGCTTTGTTTTTTATACCTGCTATATTATTTGTGGTGCCATTAGGATTTGAGGCGGCAGTTACCTCTCCATCTTCATTACAATAGCGGTAAATAACTTGATTATTCGATTCTATTTCTTTTAAAACTTCTTCTACTGCAAAATATCTTCCTTCACCATGCGCTATTGGAATCATCAATGGTTTAGCTATTGTATCGTTTGTATTTTTAATAAAAACATTTTTGCAAATAAATTGTTGGTTGGCATTTGCCAACAATACACCTGGCAATAAGCCGCTCTCACATAATATCTGAAAGCCATTACACACCCCCAATACTTTGCCACCCTTATTTGCAAATTCAATTACACTTTTCATCATAGGACTAAAACGGGCAATAGCTCCACAGCGCAAATAATCTCCATAACTAAAACCTCCGGGCAATACTATACAATCATTGGTAGTAAACATAGAAATATCACTATCCTTATGCCACAATGCCTTAACTTCTTGTTGTAAGTCGTTTTGCAGTGCTTCTATCATATCTCTATCGCAATTGGAACCTGGGAAAACTACTACTCCAAATTTCATTTTATAGGCTTTTTTGTTTGGCAAAAGTACATAACAAAAGGCATAAATAAGCAACGGTTGCCTCAATGTTGAGACAACCGTCATTTAACATTAAACATGAATATGTTATCTTAGGGTAAAAGTTCTTGCAGGGCGACCATCAATTGAAATGGTAGCCTGGTTATCGCAGGTACCATTACCAAAGTCTATGATTGCAACATGGTTTGGTCCTTGTATTTTATAAGTACCTTGATCTATGTTATCGCAAATTGTTTTCTTTTGTAAAGCTGTTAATACTGTTCCCACTCTTGTAACACCATTGGAGTTAGTAACCGTACGGTTTCCTGTTATTGAAAACACATCATCGGTTAAATTTGTTGGACTACTAACGCCAGCAGTTTGTACAATATCTTGTGTACCTGAGTGCAACCAAAAATTATTTGTCAATGTATTAGTTATTTTGCCATTCACACAAGTGCGGTTCCAGCTTCTTTGAGTTGCTGTACTTGTATTTGTCCAAGTAATAGTTCCTTCTTTTTTAAAAACTCCAACAATATAGTTGTCAAAGGTCATGGTAGCAATGCTTCCTGGGCGACGAAGCGAATCAGTTAGGGTTACATTTATTTTCCCCCTGCGCAATACTCCATTAGCTGAGGTACAGCCTACTATACCGAAATCGATCACTATGCTTTTTGGGAAACCAACTAATGGCGTCACCGTTACAGTTGCGCAGCTAAGTACACCTGAATTTTCTGCAGGGCCCGCTACAATACTTGAACCTGCAATGCCTTTTTCTACAGTTGCTTCGGTTAATACTTCTTGTGCATCTTGTGTAAGATTTTCTGCAATACCTTCGTTTGCTGCAAGGGTGAAAGTATTTTCTATTTCTGTACTGTCATCTGTTGTTTTATCTTTTTGGCAAGATGATAAACCTAAAATTGCAATAACTGCAATGGCTGGTAATAGGAATTTAATTTTCATAAAAATGGTTTTTATTGTTATTTAATTTGTTAAACGTGTATTCCATAGACTTATTACTTTTTTAAAAGTTTAATAAACCATAAAACTTTATTTTTACACAATGTTTTATATAGTAAAGACTCCTTTATGGTTGCAAAAATTATTTCCAAATTATGTTTGGAAAATGCCTAATGACCCTAAGAAAATTTACTTGACTTTTGATGATGGACCACATCCGGAGCATACTGTATTTGTATTAGATGAACTTAAAAAGATGAACGCTAAAGCTACTTTTTTTTGCATAGGGAAAAACGTACAGCTTTACCCCGAGGTTTATAAGCGGATTATCGACGACGGGCATTCAGTGGGTAATCATACACACAATCATTTGCGAGGAAGAAAAACCAACGATAAAACTTATATTGATAATGTGATACTTGCTTCAAAGTATATTGACAGTGATTTTTTCAGGCCTCCATATGGAAGCATTAAGAATTTTCAAGCCAAATTACTTATGCAAATGTTAAAACCGTATAAAATAATAATGTGGACTGTTTTAAGTGCAGATTTTGATTTGAAAATTACAAAAGAGCGTTGCTTGGAAAATGTAATGCTCAAAACTAAAAGTGGTTCAATAGTTTTATTTCATGATAGTGAAAAAGCAGCAGAAAAAATGCGATACGCTTTACCTAGAGTATTGCAAAGCTTTAGTCAACGTGGTTTTGAATTTAAGCAATTATAACTATTAAGAAATGGCCCAAGGTAGAAACCTTAGGCCTTTTAATCCGTACCCTATGAAAACTAGTTACAATATACGTAACCAAAAATTAAATCAATGATATATTTTTAGTGTCCAAAAATTTAATTTTTTAAATTTGTTAATATAATCAAAATCAATCAATTGTTAGAATGATAGACACCCATTGCCACTTATATGTAGCCGAATTTGATACTGATATAGATGTTGTTTTGAAAAGAGCATCAGATATTGGCGTTACAAAATTTTATTTACCTGCTATTGACAGTGCTTATACCGAACAAATGAAAAGCTTGGAAGATAAATTTCCTGGTAAGTGTTTTGCCATGGTTGGTTTGCATCCATGTAGTGTAAAAGAAAACAATTTAGAAGAAATAAATCACATAAAAGTTATACTTGAGCAAAGAAAATTTTATGGAATAGGTGAAACTGGATTGGATTTTCAC
>JANMFB010000238.1:0-8319 GCA_031377605.1 Ferruginibacter sp. | reverse complement strand
CAACATTTTTGCCATTTGTGACAAACTGAGTTCTGCATTTTCGTATATCTTTTCTTTTTGTAAAAGCTCAATAATTTTCGGTTTCCAAGTAGCAATAAAATCTTTATCTTCTTTTTTTTCTGGCGGAGTTGTTTCTATGTCTATTATTTCAACATCTTCAATATTTCCTGTATAGTTATTTAATACTGATGAATTTGTAAGTAAAAGCATTGGTTTATTGGGTAACAAATTTAACTGGAATGGCACTTTAGTGACGATTGCATTGGAGTAGCCCGTAATAGCTATGTAATAAAATATAACTGCAAATGCTAAAAAAAACCAAGCACTTCCAGCATATGTTTTTAAAGCGGGGAAGAAGGAACCAAAAATTTCAAAACCAATATTTAATAGTTGCATCATCAAAAAAGCTATTAAGAAACGCTTTACCCATTTAAATAAAACAACATCTGCATAGCTAACAACTTGTACCATCAATTTTTTATACAGGTTGTAATAGCGGATTGTAATGAAAAAATAAAACAGCATACTTGCAAAGCCTAATTTTTGATACCAATTGTCAAAATCCCTATCCATGCCATCTGCTAGAAAATATGCTTCCTTTAAAATTAATTTATCTGCAACAACCATTACGACACTGTATAATAAATACAAAACACCAGGTAATAAATGCAGCCATTCTTTTTTACCAAAACTAAAAGACGGATTAAGTAATGAACGAACATAAAAAAACATTACGGGCCCAATAAAAAATAGATGCTGTAAAGGGGTATAAAATAAAATTTCCCTGTAGGGTTGGTTATCGTACCAGCCAGCAAAGCCAAGCATCCATGGGGCGATAAAAAGTACGCATAAAAATATAAAAAGACTAAGCCATTTCTCAGGAGTAGATTGATTTATAATGCCTTTTCTTAATAATAGTACAGCATAAACTAGGCCATGCACAAAGAATATCAATAATAAGGAGCTAAAAAATCCAAAATCGAAGCGCATAGGCTGTTTATATATTACTGTAAATTATGAAAATACGCAGGGACAAACAAAAGAGATTAGTTCTGTTTTACTAAACCGATTTGGTTAACAACTGTGAAAGAAAAAACTTAATGGGTAGGCAGATCTATTTTACGCCGGCATAAGATGAAATTAACGGTTTTAATTTGTGACTTACCATAGTTTCTTTTTTATCTTCTTTTCTTCTTGAGCTTTTAGCTTAATTCCCTTCATTTTCTTCCACACAAATTTCTCTTTTCCCTCATTCACCCTTATCTTTGCGCCAAAATTGAGGATGTATATGGTAAATAAGCACATCAAATCTTTATTGGTATTGGGTTTTAGCGTTTTTTTGACCTTTTTTGCGTTAGTTTCTTTTGCACAAGAAATTCCTGCAACTGAGTCTAAAGCTGAAGGCGAGCATAAAGAAGAGAAACTAGACCCAGCAAAGATCATAATGGATCATATCAAAGATGCCCATGAATTTCATTTCTTTACAGCTGGTAATTTTCATGCTACCATTCCATTACCGGTAATATTGTATTCTCCTACTAAAGGTGTTTCTGTTTTTTCATCTAGCCATTTTGGCCACGAAGGCGAAGAAGCGCACAATGGGTATAAATTAAATGAAGAAAAAGAGATAGTAGCGGAAGATGGCTCAAAAGTGTATGATTTCTCACTTACTAAGAATGTAGTACAAATGATACTTGCACTTAGCTTATTGGTGTTTTTAATGATTAGCATTGCTAAAAAATATAATAAAGGGTTAGGCGTTACTTCTGCACCAAAAGGATGGCAAAACGTTTTGGAACCGGTTATAACATTTGTAAGAGATGATGTGGCTAAGCCGAACCTTGGTAAAAAATGGAATAAATATTTACCTTACTTATTAACTGTATTCTTCTTTATATTAATCAATAATTTATTTGGTTTAATTCCTGGTTCTGCAAATGTAACCGGTAACACAGCTTTTACTGCAGTACTTGGTCTTATTTCTTTAGTGGTCATCTTGTTTAGTACAAATTCACATTTTTGGGGTCATATTTTCTGGCCTCCAGGTGTTCCTATTTTAGTAAAAGTTATTTTAATACCTGTGGAAGTTGCGGGAGTGCTCATTATTAAGCCTGCTGCACTAATCATTCGTTTGTTTGCAAACATGGTTGCAGGTCATATTATTATTTTAAGTTTTGTTTCTTTAATATTTATTTTTGGGGCTATGAACAAAGGCGCTGGTTGGGGTTTCTCTCCTGTTTCAGTTTTGTTTACGGTGTTTATTTATTTCATTGAAATATTGGTTGCTTTTATACAAGCTTTTATTTTTACAAATTTAACAGCGGTGTTTATAGGTCAATCTTTTGAAGGTGGACACGATGATGTAGATGGGCATCATGAAGAAGTTGTAAGTACATTGTAAGTAAGGGGCAGGAAAGATACAAGACGCAAGACAAAAGACATAAGAGAAAAGAAGTTAAAATTTCAGAATCTATAGTCTATTATCTAAAATCTAGTATCAATTAAATTAGAATTCTTTTTTTCACATATAAAACACAAATAACATGAGTTTATTGACTTTGTTAGCTGACACACAGTTTGGTTTTTCACACATGGGTGGTGCAATTGGTGCTGGTCTTGCAGCAATCGGTGCAGGTATTGGTATCGGTCAAATTGGTAAAGGAGCGGTAGAAGCTATTGCTCGTCAGCCGGAAGCATCCAATGACATTCGTGCAAACATGATTCTAACTGCTGCATTCGTAGAGGGTGTTGCCCTTTTTGCAGTTATCGCAGGATTATTGGCAGTATTGAAAGCCTAATTTGCACACAAAAATTTTACTGCATCCGAAGCATAGGGCGGAGGATGCGGTAATTTGTTAACAATGAATAACGATATAGTCAATATTGTAAATTTCGATATGATTGTACCTATTTAAAAATACGAGATTATTGGTTTTGTCTCAATACTAATTACTCAATACTTTAATACTATTTAAAATGGATTTATTATTACCGCACCTCGGCCTCATCGTTTGGACACTTTTAGCGTTCCTCGTTGTTTTATTTATTCTTAAGAAATTTGCTTGGACGCCAATTTTGAAAGGGTTGAACGATAGAGAAACAAACATTGCAGAATCTATCGCATCCGCAGAAAAAGTAAAGCTAGAAATGGCCCAGCTTAAAGGCGAAAACGAAGCATTGCTTGCAGCTGCTCGTGAAGAAAGAGCTACCATGATAAAAGAAGCTAAACTTACAAAAGATAAGATGATAGCGGATGCAAAAGATGAAGCAAAAGCTCAAGCAGCAAAAATTATTGCTGATGCAAATGAGTCAATTCAGAACTCTAAGCGTGCTGCCATTATTGATATAAAAAATCAAGTTGGTAAGCTTGCAATAGAAATGAGTGAGAAAGTATTGCGAAGAGAACTTGCTAACAAAGGCGACCAAGAGCAATTTATCAACGAGCTTTCGAAAGATATTAAATTGAATTAGAAAAAACTGCAAATTAGTTTAATGTTCAACATTAGCAAATTAGCAGATTAGTAAATTAGCAAATTATGCAAAACCCTCGTTTAGCAGCACGTTACGCAAAAAGTTTATTGGATCTTGCCATAGAGCAAAATCATTTAGACGCTGTATATGCTGACATTAATTTATTGAAAGGAATAAACAACAATAATCCTGATTTTGTTGCCTTGTTACGTAGCCCTATAGTTACCTCTGATAAAAAAGATAAAATTATTGATGCCGTTATAGGAAGTAGCGTAAGCAAACTTACCATGCTTTTTATAAACTTGCTTACAAGCAAAACTAGAGAGAGCAACTTACCAGAAATAGTAACAGCATTTTTAGAGCAATACAATAAATTAAAGAATATACAAACTGTAAAACTAACAACAGCACATCCAATAAGCGAAGAACTAAAAAACAGCATTGTAGCAAAAGTAAGAACAGAAGGTAGCACAGGCGTAGAAATAGAATCGGCAGTAGACAATGCTTTAATTGGTGGTTTCACTTTAGAAGTTGCTGGTAAATTAATTGATGCTTCTATTTTAAGAGATTTGCAGGATGTTAGTAAGCAATTTATGAACAACGAATACATCCAAGCTTTAAGATAAAAATAATCTTACAAATATAAAAAAAGAGCAAGCTGAAAAGTTTGCTCTTTTTTTATATTTGGATCTAATTGAAACATTATCCGTTTATTTAGGATTTTTCGGTGCTTTCGGTGCTTTTGGTGGGCGAGGAGGTGGTGGCGGAGGTGGCGGAACTTCCTTTTTTTTTCTTGGCGGCGGTGGCGGCGGCGGAGGAGGAGGGGGTGGCGGCGGCGGAACCTTTTGTTCTTCCACTACTTCTTTTACCGTTTCTGTTGTAGTAGATTTTACAGTACTACTTTTTTTCTGTGCATGGGCTAACTGTAAGATTCCCAATGCACAAAAGCATAAAACTAACTTTTTCATATTTACTTTTATTGTTAGATGCAGATTTTTACAATTTTCACACATACAAATCAAGGATAAACACTACATCTAGCATATAAAACTGGAATTTAATCGTAGTTTTTATTTTAAACCTTTTATAAATTAATTAGTCTTAGCATTGTTATAGAAAATTGCAATACTTTTATATTGATATGACAGAACAACTAAACGACATAGAACTCTTACAGCAGTTTAAGCAAAGTGCTACCAAGGAAAGAGCATTTACGGCTATTCTGAAAAAATATCAGGAAAAACTATACTGGCATATTAGGCGTATGGTAGTAGAGCATGAAGATGCAAATGATATATTGCAAAATATGTTTGTAAAAGCATGGAAGGGATTAGAAAATTTTAGAGAGGATAGTCAATTATATACTTGGTTGTATAGAATTGCTACCAATGAAAGTCTTACGTTTTTAGACCAGAAGAAAAGACGCAGTAGTATTTCGTTGGACGACGAAGACGGCGGTTTAGGAAATAGTGTAAGAGCAGATGCGGATTTTGATGGTAAAAAAGCTGAATGGAAATTACAAATAGCGATTCAATTGCTACCTGAAAAACAAAAAGCGGTTTTTAACCTGCGCTATTTTGATGAAATGCCTTATGCTGAAATGAGTGAAGTACTTGAGACAAGTGAAGGAGCTTTGAAAGCGAGCTATCACCATGCTGTAAAAAAGATAGAAGATTATATTTTAAACAATTAAACGAAGCATGACTTTTATAGTCTAAAAAATAAATGAACCCTAATTTAGAAATATTAAACGAATTACAAACCATAAGCCCTAGTGTAGCAGCCATAGCTCGTGTAAATGTATATCGTGTACATAAAAGCTATTTTACGGAAATGTCTAAAGAACTTATGGCTAGGATAGCTGCTGATAAATTATACGGAGACAATAAAAATGCTTTTACCATACCCGATGGTTATTTCGAAAATTTGAGCAAAAGTGTTTTTGATAAGATAAAGAGAGCGACACAAAATGAAGTTGCTATGGAGATAGATCAATTGTCTCCAGTTGTTGCTAGAATTGGTAATAAAAATGTGTACAGTCTGCCGGATGGTTATTTTGAGAATTTATCTAGAACAGTTTTTAGCAAAGGAGAAAAAGCGGCGCCTAATGAAGTTGCTTTTGAAATGAATGAATTGTCACCTTTGCTTGTTGGCATAGGAAATAAAAATGTATATGGTTTACCGCAAAACTATTTTGAAAATTTGCAATATGCTTTTGAAGAAAAGCCCGTAGCCAAAGTTGTAAAATTCAGTATGCGTTCTATTGCCAAGTACGCCGCTGCAGCTGTTGTTACGGGGTTATTGGGTATTGGTATTTTTACTTTTGTAAATAATAGTGTGAGTTTAAAGCCTAATGCAGAAACTGCAGCATTGATTAAGCAAGGAAATGAAATCATTAAAGCAAATAGTTTTGACGCTACCTTGGAAAGTTTATCTGATAAAGAGTTAGAAAAATATCTCATACAGAATGGAGAAAATATAGATGCAGCATTAGCAGCAAGCACAACCGATGATGCTAATTTGCCTGAAGCTATGGATTATTATCTTGACCCTAATACTTTAGATAATTTTTTAAATGAAAACAAACTTAAAAATTAAAAAAATGAAAAAATTTATACTATACTGCTTATTTGTTTGCACAGCTTTTGGAGCACAATCTCAAGTAGTAGAGGATGATTTGCAATCAAATCCTCAGAAAGAAGAAAAAGTAAAAGCTTTGTACGTTGCTTACATGACACAACAATTAAAACTTACACCTGATGAAGCACAAAAGTTTTGGCCAGTACATGCCCAATATGATGCAGAACTAAGAGCCATAAACAAAAGTGGCTTGTCAGAGATAGACAGAGAAGATGCAGAGGTGAAAGTAAAAAAGAAATATGTTGCAAGTTTCACCAAAGTATTAGGTGCGGATCGTTGTAATAAATTTAGCATACACGATAACCAGTTTAGAGATAAAATAAAAGCTAGGCTTAGAGAAATGAGGCAACAAAGGAGACAACAAATGCAACAAGATGGTGGAAATAGGCCTCAAGGTGGAGGCAGAAGAAAATTGAATGGCGGACAGTAAAATATTTATAATAGAGGGGAAAGGGCTTGCATTGGAAATGATGCAAGCCTTTTTATAAAGTAATAAAAGGGGTTTTTATATCGTGATAGAACAAGAAAGTCCAATGTTCTTGCTGTCCTTTTTCCCACCACTGCTGACGAAGTTGCATACATTTTTTTCCATCATAATCGTACTTGGCTACAAACTTACTTTTCATTTGTTGTAATTGTGGCGCATCATCTGCACCAAAAAAAATTATTTCGTCATCTTCTTTAATGGTAAATACTTGATGGTATATAGAGTGTGCTGCAGTTACTTCATAAGAAATATAATCATCAATTATTCCGTTTCCTTCCGTAAATATTACATTATCAATATTACCTAATAGTTGAAACTCATCAGGAGTATAGGATGGCTTACCCTTTGCCATTGCATTAGCATATTCATCTTTGTTTACATAATAAGTAGCTTGCGGAAAACTAAGGAAAGTATGTTTTAATATTTTATCTTCTTTGCTTATTCCACCTGCATGGTCCTTATGTAAGTGACTCATTAAAACTTTTGTGATGCTCATTGGGTCTATACCATTATCTAATAAATTTTGATGTAATTGAAGCACACCATCTCTATTAGAGTAACCGAGCCCAGTATCAATTAATAAAATATCTTTTTTTGTAATAATACAGAACGGTTGTACTTCTACCAACAAGCTTCCGAGTGGTCTTTGTTGTAAATCATCTTTTTCTATATTGAAGGGGATAAAAATTTTTGTATTATCAATCGTAAAACTGCCTTCGCTAAGGGGGATAATCTTCATGGCGCTAAGATAATCATTACTAAAAGATTTTCTTTATCAACGGACTATATAAAATAATTCGGTTCTTTGCAATATGACTGAGAAAATTATACTTGCCTTAATAGGAAACGGACTAAATTCCCTTGAGGCTGTATCGCCAACTTATGCGGGCAAATTGGGTTTTAATATTTTTTGTCATCCATTTAATGCAAAACTAAAACCCTATCAATCAGCTTTTTTAAATACTGCTGAAAAATTTTCTGTCCATAGTGATGGGATGAAAGTACAAGGTTATAAATGGGGAAATGGAAGTAAGAAAATATTATTCGTTCATGGCTGGTCAAGCAATAGTTTTAGATGGAAAAAATATATAGAATATTTTAAAGAGAGGGATTATACAGTCTATGCATTTGATGCAAGAGCGCATGGAATGTCTGAAGGAAAATATTTGAACCTGTTAATAAATGCTAACACAATACAAATAGTAGTAGATCATATTGGAGGAGTAGATGCAACCGTATGTCATTCCTTTGGTGGATTTTGTTTAACATATCTTTTAAAATACCATCCCGATACTGTAATTGGTAAAGCAATAATTATGGGAGCCCCGGGAGAAGCTATAGATTTTTTTATTTTTTATCAAGACAAACTTAAGCTAACAAATAAAACCACAAATGCTATTATTGATAGGTTTGTTAAAAACATAGGCAAAACACCTGAATATTTTTCTAGTCCAACATTTGCTAAAGAAATAACAAGCCCATGCCTTATTATACACGATAAAGATGATAATGAAGCTCCTGTAAAAACTGCTATTGCATTACATGAAAATTGGAAAGGTTCAAAAATGATTCTTACTGAAGGGCTTGGGCATCACTTAAAATCTAAAGAGTTGATAGTAGAGGTAGAGAAATTTATAGAGGAAAACACAAAATAACAATTACGGATTAAAAATTACGAATTACGGATTGCGATTATTTTTGATGGTAATTTGAATTTTACC
>JANMFB010000235.1:0-8268 GCA_031377605.1 Ferruginibacter sp. | reverse complement strand
TAACATTTTTTTTAATCCCAGAATTAAGTCTGCAAAATACTGTTCAATTAATGAATAATATTTAATCCCAATAACTCCCAAAAAGCATTTATTTTTGCAGCCTTAATTTATCAAGAAAAGTACAAAAATTATATTATGAGTAAAGGTCCGGTTTCCAATTTTATTGAACACCATTACAGACATTTTAATGCGGCTGCATTAATGGATGCCGCAAAAGGTTACGTGACACATCTAGACGCAGGTGGCAAAATGATGGTAACACTTGCGGGAGCTATGAGTACTGCGGAGCTTGGTATTTCACTTGCAGAAATGATTAGACAAGATAAAATCGCTATCATTAGTTGTACCGGGGCAAATTTGGAAGAAGATATAATGAATTTGGTAGCACATAGCCATTACAAAAGAATTCCAAATTATAGAGATTTAAGTCCACAGGAAGAGTGGGATCTTTTAGAAAATCATTACAACCGTGTAACTGATACATGCATACCTGAGGAAGAAGCTTTTAGAAGATTACAACAACACATTGAAAAAATATGGAAGGGCGCAGAGGCAAATGGAGAGCGTTTTTTCCCGCACGAATTTATGTACAAGATGTTGCTTAGCGGAGTGCTAGAACAATATTATGAAATAGACCCAAAAAATAGTTGGATGCTTGCCGCGGCAGAAAAAAACATTCCTATTGTAGTACCAGGTTGGGAAGATAGTACTATGGGAAATATTTTTGCGAGTTATTGCATAAAAGGAGAATTGAAGACTAGCACTATGAAAAGTGGAATAGAATACATGGTGTGGCTTACAGAGTGGTATAGGGCAAATAGCGGCGGGAAAGGAGTAGGGTTTTTCCAAATAGGTGGCGGTATTGCAGGCGATTTTCCTATTTGTGTTGTACCAATGATGTACCAAGATCTAGAATGGCATGATGTTCCTTTCTGGAGTTACTTCTGCCAGATATCTGATTCTACAACATCGTATGGATCTTACTCGGGTGCTGTACCAAATGAAAAAATAACTTGGGGTAAATTAGATATTGCTACGCCAAAATTTATTGTGGAAAGCGATGCAACCATCGTAGCTCCGCTAATATTTGCGTGGGTACTGGGTTGGTAGAATAATGTACCTATTTGCTAATTTGTACATATAATTAAAGAAAATAAACACTAAAATAAAATGGCTACAACAAAACTTACAATAAACAACAACGGTTCTATAAAAGTAGAAGGCGATTTTGAAATCGTAGATAGATCTGGTAATAATTATGATCTGGGTGGTAGAACCGTTTTAGGAATTTGCAGATGTGGATTATCTAAAAACAAACCTTTTTGCGATGGTGCACACAATGGACATTTTGAGCACGATGCAGTGGCTTTTGCATTGCCCCCAAAGAAGACAACTTAGGATAAAGTAAAATTATTGAAGATTTTATTATTGATGTAAAGTATTATAGCTAATCCTTTACATCAATATTTTAATGATAGTATTGCCCTACAGGCATTTTAAACGTTCTCACTTTTTGGAAATCCAAAAAGGCCTTATTTTCTTCACTTTTTATTTTAATCCAGTTTTGATAGGCGTCTATATTTTCTGCAACACCAAAAATCCACTGATTATAAGCTTCAAACAATCCACTTTTTAAAAGCTGTTGTTGATAATCCAATAATTTATGGTTAGGGTTATTTCCCGAAGCAAACCAATCTATAACAAAACGAGTTCTTAGCATAGAAAGTGTTTCAGCAGTAACTCCGAATTCAACAACTTGCTGTTGCTTTTTTAAAGTAGCGAGATATGCTTTTTCAAAGTCATTATTGTTAGTTTCTTTATTTGTTAGGCTTTCAGCAAACATTTGCTTATAGCCATCTAGCAACATTTTTTTTATTTCTGCTGCTCTAGCACCGTTGGGTTCCATGTTCACAAAAATTTCTCCATAAATATTGCTCCAAATAAAATCTTTTGCGAAAAAATAAAAGCGTGCTGCATTAAAATAATTTCTTCCAAATGATGGATCAGCCTTTATTCCTTTTTCCCAATTTTTAATAGCCTCTTTGTCTTTATTTGCTATTTGCGCTTCGCCTAATTCATTATACAAAGGACCACTTTCTGGAAATTTAGCTATTCCTTTTTTGTAAATGCGCTCACTTTCTTTTGGTTTTTCAAGATACTTGTAAATATTACCTGCAATTAAAAAACACTGGTCATCTGCATCATTACTCTCTAGTACAGGTTCTATAGTTTCTAACGCCTTTACATTATTTTGAGCATAAAAATAGCTCAACGCTAAATCCTTGCCTATACTTGTATTATTGGGCTCTTTTTCTACACAACGATTTAAAACCAGAATTGCATTTGTATAATCACCCTGCTTCATAAAAGCTTTAGCAGTATTTTGTAATTCTGTAACTGTTTGTGCAAGACAATTAACAGAAACCGTAAAAGCAAACGTAAACATCAATACTTGTTTTCTTATCATCATAAAGATTATTAAAACATGCTAATTAATTAAATGCGTAAGTAAACCATCTCTAAGTTTAGGTTCAAACCATGTACTTTTCGGCGGCATTACATCTCCACTATCTGCCACATCAAACAACTGTTCTATACTTACTGGATAAAGACTTATTGCCGCAGCCATTTCGCCACTATCAACTCTTTTTTCCAAAGCTTTCAACCCCCTTATTCCACCAACAAAATCTATGCGCTTGTCCGTTCTTTGGTCAATAATGTTTAAGATTGGGGTAAGAATATTCTCTTGCATAATATTTACGTCTAATACGCCAAGCACATCTGATTTAATAATATTTTCTTTTGCTATACATTTGTACCATTGCTTATTTAAATACAAACCAAATGTATGTATTTCTTCCGGGCGATATGCTTCTGCAACTTTTTCTACTAGAAAATTTTCAGAAAGTTTGTCTAAGAAAGTCTGTCCTGTCAAGCCATTCAAATCTTTTACTACACGGTTATAATCCATAATGTGTAATTGATTTGAAGGAAATAATGTGGTAAGAAAAAAGTCTGCCTCTGGTTTTGCTTCTGCCCCCAACGCCACTTTCACTTTTGCAGCAGATGCTGCTCGGTGGTGTCCATCAGCAATGTATGATGCTGGAACCAATGTTTTAAACAAATCTGTTAATTTAGCAATAGTGCCCTCATCATTTACTACCCATATTTTATGGGCAATTTCATCGTCCGCTACAAAACTATAATTAGGAGATTTTTCGTTCATAAAATTAGCCAATAACTCATCTATCTCTTTTACGTTTTTATAAGCCAAAAAAACATTACCAGTTTGAGCACCAGTAATTTTTATATGATTAATTCTATCTAATTCTTTTTCTGGTCTAGTAAATTCATGCTTTTTTATTAACCCATTTTCATAGTCATTTACAGAGCTTCCACAAACAAGCCCTGTTTGTTCTCTGCCATCCATGGTAAGTTGGTAGATATAATAGCATGGCTTATTTTCTCTAAAAAGTATATTTCTCGCAACAAAAGCCGTGAGGTTTTCTTTAGCTTTTTCATACACTTCGGCGGCATGAACATCAATGTTTTCTGGCAAGTCTATTTCACTTCTTGTTATATGAAGAAAAGAATTAGGGTTGCCCTGTGCTTCTAATCTTGCCTCTGCACTGCTCATTACATCGTACGGACGAGATGCAATAGCTTTCGTAAATTCTACCTCTGGTCTTAGTGCCGCAAATGGGGAGATTGTTATCATTTTCTATGTTAAAAGTTATTTGTTACTAGTTATTTGTTACCCGCTAATAGTTATTAGTCATTCGTTAACATTTATTGTTGTTCTATTATTCTATCCTATAGCTTATTCCTTGTGCCTTGTGTCCTGTATTTAATATTTCCCTTCAAACTCTTGCATTAATCCCACCAAGTATTGTACACTTTCCACTGGCATTGCATTGTACAACGAAGCTCTAAACCCCCCTACACTCCTATGTCCTTTTATTCCAATAATATTTCTTTCAGTTATATAAGAAAGAAACGCTTTTTCTTTCTCCTCATTATCCATTACAAAACAAACATTCATTTTACTGCGATCTTCTTTTGCTACAGTGCCAGTAAACAAACCATTTCTATCAATTTCTGCATATAATAATGCAGCTTTTTCATTGTTTAATTTTTCTATTACTTTTACGCCTCCTTGCTTTTTTAGCCAGCGCAAAGTAAGCATGCAAGTATAAACGGCAAATACAGGTGGTGTGTTAAGCATACTCCCTTCCGCAATATGATTTCTATAATCCATCATGGTAGGAATTGCTCTTTTTATTTTCCCTAAACAGTTTTTATTTACAACCACAATAGTTACTCCTGCTGCACCAATGTTTTTTTGTGCCCCGGCATATATTAAATCGAATGCATTAAAATTTAATTCTCTGCTTAATATGTCGCTACTCATATCTGCTACAAGCGAATTAGAGGTAGCAGGAATTTTTTGCCACTGTGTACCATAAATGGTATTGTTTGTAGTAATATGAAAATATTTTGCATCGTTTGGTACTGCAAAATCTTTTGGTAAAAAAGTATAATTTTTATCTTTCGATGAACAAACAACTTCTGGCTTGCCAAAAAGTTTTGCTTCTTTTATTGCTTTTGCTGCCCACACACCTGTATCTGAATATGCTGCGGTTTCTTTGTTATCCAATAAATTCATTGGTACTTGCATAAACTGTGTAGATGCACCGCCATGTAAAAATAGTACTTCATGTGCTTCATCCAGATGCATGAGTTCTTTCATAAGCATACGTGCTTCTAGCATGATTGCTTCAAAGGCAGGAGTTCGGTGACCATACTCTAAAATGGATAAACCTGAATCATTAAAATTCAAAACTGCTCTTGCAGCTTCTTCAAAAACTTCTTTCGGTAATATGGACGGGCCTGCATTAAAATTATAAACCAATGTATCGCTGTTTTAAGCCCACGAAAGTACGTAAATTAAAGGGTAGTTTTGAGACAAATTTAGACAGATTTTTTCCTTGTAAAATCAAAGTATATTTGTAAAAAATTAAAGATATCTATCATAAGCCAACCACTGTTAAATGTAAGGACTAAAGGACAAAAAAAACTTGTACTCCCTTTTTGATTCTGGAGCAAATCTTAGTTGTATTAATCCATATTTTTTAAATGATGTGGAAGATCCTGTGCATTTGGGTAGAATTCGCCAACTAAGTGCTCCATCCGAAGGCCATTATTATAGAAATATCTCACGTAGTTAGATTAGATTTTTATCTCCAAGATGTTTTATTAAGCGATGAATTTTTAGTAGTGCCAAGCTTAAGCGAAGAAGTAATTATTGGTGCAGCAACCATGCAAAAGTGGCGTATAAAATTAATTTTTTGTACATGATACTGTGGAGATAGGCCCTAAAGTTGCTGCATTGATATTGAAGAATTTAATTTAGTTTACAACCACCCCCATCATCTGCAAACCTCTCTTACTATTTACTGCTATAATTTGAGAACGCCCATTAGTGTTAATTGTAATTTTATTTTCACCTGCCACTAGCGGAATCCGAACATAGCTCACAAATGCAGGCAGGCTCTGCCAATTTCTTGTATCAGCTTTTTCAGTACCGCTATTTATCATATTCATTACAAAGCCTGCAACGTTTCCAGCAGCTTCAGCTTTTTTATTTCGCTCCTCTTTACGTTTTTCCTTTTGTGTTTCGGTTGTATCACTTTCACTTTTTTTATTAGCGCTATTTGCAATTGATTCTACCAATGCCACTGTGCCTTTTTCTACTACCTTTTTAGTAAGCTGCCTAGCCAATGCATTTGCCATTTCTGTAACAAATCTTTGTCTTAAAACATTGAGGGCTATATTGTTTATATTTTGTGCAAACTGAGGAGCAAATTTATTTCCGTTAGCTGAAACAAAAATATTTTGAGGTTGTGCATATTGAACAACGTAAGTTGGCATTGCCAAACGGAAAGTACGTAAGTCGGTAAGCTTTTCTGCACCAATACCATAAGCATTATAATCGAAATTAAAGTTCGTGTTAAACCCATTTGCATTTATATAATTAAAACTACCTATACCGTTTTTTGTAGCTGTAAGAAAAATATTATTTTCTTGTTTTACGGGAGCTTGCCCTTCTTCCAAAAAAAGAATAAGTGACCCGGTATCATCAGCACTATCTATAAAAGTTTTATTGAATATTTTTTCATACAGTTGGACTTCTCCGGTAAAACCTGCCCTTGCTGCACTGCGTAGTAAATCTTGTTCCAGTTGAGCAGGAAGTTTTACACCATAATAATCGTTACCAGATTTTTGATATACCTCTACCGAATTTCTGTAAGCAATAAATGCATTGTTATAATCACCTGCCATTTCGTAAATCATACCCTGTACGTTTAATGCAAATGCATCGTTACTGTATCGGTTATCTTTATTGCGAAATTTATCGTTTTGTGTGTTATTGGATAAGGTGATGCGCCTTGCTTCTACTACTGCATTTTCGGCAAGGCCAAGTGCTGCATAATTTAACGCCTTGTAGTAATGCATCATAAATTGCTCATGGTCTTCGCCACGGTAAGATTGCATCATAGGATTAACCAAATTACTTTTAGCTATATCACCAATAGATTTACGATTAATTTCTACTATTGCATCTGCATTATTTAAGTAAGTATTGCTGTTTACAAAATCATTTTGCAAACGATACACTTTGCCCATTTCTAAATTATAGAGCAGTGCATTTCTATTTTTTTTAATAAGCTTATTTTTCTCTAAACTACGTTGTGCTTTTTCATAATTCTGTAGCCGTAAATTTGAATAATACGAATCCAGGGATTTATTGTAAGATGCGCAAGAGTAGAGTACGAGCATTAACATTGATGCTGCTAATGCTCGTAGCAATGTAAGTTTCATAACAAAGAGTTTTAGTAAGAAAAAACAAAACTAGTTTTTTACATTCTTCGCTATTTTTTCTTCTCCTACCCAAACAACTTCATTAGTTTCTATGTTTGTAAGTGTTAGGTTTATCTGGTACGTAGTAGTTTTCTTTCTTTTAAAAGCATCTACAATTGAGTTTATAGATCCTTGTAAAATATAATCTGCTCCTTTTTCTAGACCAAATTTTTTCATAGTACTTACTGAGGCGTTTGTTTGCATATCAGATTTTTCTGAGCGCATCTCTTCACGCTTTTTACCACTTTGTACAAGCCCTACTTTATCTGTAGTTATAAATGAGCGCTCAAGATCACTCATAAAAGTTTCCGCTTCTATATGCTCGTGACTTTTGTTTGTAACCATGCCTACGATTACAACAGGTTTTTTGCCTTTTTCTAGTAAGTGATTTCCGAGCCATTTTTCTGTAAGCACTTGTCCTGTTAATTTTTCTGCTGTAAGTCTGCTATCTGTATAGTTCCAACTGCCGCTAATATCTGGCGTATCTATTGGGTCTATTCTTGTTACTTTATGAGAACATGATGTTGCAGTAATTAAAACTGCTGCTATGGCTAATGTAAATATTGATTTCATAATGAGTTATTTTTTTTTTAAAGATTGATTTCAAATAATGATACAACGTTAATACGGTAATTTTAAATTTCCATTTTAGCATATTCTCTTGCTTAACTTAAAAGGCACATTACCAACACCAATTACTAAAACCGTTATTAAAAAACCTGTTTCTGAAAGGATTGTTGTTATTATTCCAACCGTTGTTATTCCAACCATTATTCCAGCCGTTATTCCAACCGTTATTCATATTTCTAAACAATACCCTTTCTCTCCTAAAGTTTCTTCGCTCAGCTTGTCTTTCCGCTTTTGCTGTGCTCCAGTCGTAGGCTTTGTAGGTGTTTTGTACAGTAGTATTCATGGTGCTTAGCAGACTTACTTGTGTAGCCGCATATTTATCCATGCTTTGTTTATAATTGGGGTTCTGATCTGGCGCAAGTTCTTGTCCAAATGTTACAAAGCTTGCGGCTGCAACAATTAATGTAAGTAATCCTTTTTTCATGGCTTAAAGTTTTAAATGATAAATCAAATATAATTCCATCGTTTAATGTGAAACGTTATGGAAAACTAAAAGTTACAGCGTTAACAAATATTTATAGAATAATATAAACAGCATCGTTACGCACAAATAAAAAGAGGCTGTCTCAAAAGTACGAGGGCACTGAAAAAGTAGTTGTTTTTGTAAAACAATTTTAAATCGAATAAGTAAAAACATGATTTTTTCTTATTCGATTTTTTTTATGCTAATCTTTTCGTATTTAATTTCTGTGGAGTCGTAGATGTCTCTGTTATAAA
>JANMFB010000159.1:0-2018 GCA_031377605.1 Ferruginibacter sp. | reverse complement strand
TTCAAAATCGTGTATGCTAAATGCATAGGGATAACAACATCCATCCCAACCTACTACATCAAAAGGATGAGTGCCATAATGAATGCCATACAACATTCCTTTCTTTTTTGTTTTAATAATGAAGTCGCCTTTTTCATCGTGTGTTTGCAAATTTTTCGGCGTACGAATATCTCTTTCGCAATAAGGCGAATGTTCCATTAGTTGCCCATATTTGCTCAAATAACGTTTTGGATAACGAATGGGTGAATGCGATTCTACTATAAACAAACGATTTGCTTCTGTATCAAAATGTATTTGATAAATAGTGCCGCGAGGTATCACCAAATAATCACCATAAGCAAAAGTTATTTCGCCATAGCAAGTTTTTAAAACACCACTTCCTTCATGTACAAAAATCACTTCATCGCTATCGGCATTTTTAAAAAAATAATCTGTCATACTTTGTTGAGGTGCTGCAAGTACAATATGACAATCATCGTTTACCAAAATAGGTTTGCGGCTATCCAAATAATCTGCAGTAGGTTTTACTTTAAATCCCTCCAGGCTTCTATGCTTTAGCATATATTCTTCTGCAATGATTGGCGCTACGTTTATAGGCTCATCGCAACTTACAATTAAAGTAGGCGCATACGTATGATACAACAAAGAGTAATCATTACTAAAGCCTTCTGTAGAAAATAATTGCTCGGAATACAACGCCCCATCAGGTTTACGAAATTGTGTATGACGTTTGTGTGGTATGCTACCGAGGGATGTATAATGTGCCATGATACTAATTTTAAAAAATTAAAATTACTAATTTTATGGGAAAGGTAATTGGGAAAAGATTAATTACTCGACCTTACTTTCCCATACAAAATTATAAAGCTACTTTGCAAGTTATTTACAACAAAGATATTGTTGATTTCGTGCAAGATTTTGCAACAAATTTCAATAAACACAATTTAAAAAAGTAAAATCAAAATACAATAAAGACTAATACAAAAACCGCCCACAATGTGAGCGGCTGTAAATATTTAACTATGTAAATTACTCAAAAGTGTAAGTAATTACTCCTTGTTTGCCCTGCATTACATAATTGGTATTTTGCTTAACGATGTAACCATCTGCATCCATATTATAAGTAAATTGTGCATGCCAAACTAAAGTATTGGAAGTATTGAAGCTTTTATATTCAACCAACATGTTTTTTGAACCCTTGCCAAATAAATTGGGTACATTCCAGTAAAATGAATAACCTATACCTGCTTTGTTAATTTTATTAATATCGTATGTATGCTCCCGATTCTGACTTAGAACATTATCATAATATAATTTTGATGAAACCAAATTCCCATTTGCAAGTACATATACAGTTTCGTAATTACTGCCACTTGGGGAAGTTCCTTTTTGGCTCGTTATGTTGCCATCAGCATTATAGGTGTAATCGTATGAATAGATAACTGCACCTGAAGGATTTTTAAAAAGCATCTTTGTAATATACCCTTTATCGTTTAATGTACACTCGTAAGTTTGAGACAAGCTGTTATCCAAATTCTTTTTTTCAGTAGCCAGTAAAGTGGTAGCCGACACAAAATTAAATGTGTATGTTCTACTTTCTTCTTTAATTACAGCAATTCTTCCTTGTGCATCATAAGTGTAAGTATTTGCTTCTGGTATTCCATTGTCATAAACATCAATGGTCTTTGCCAGTTTCTTTGTGCCTGTTGGTGTAGTGTTTATTACTGATGTAACACTTTCTTTTTTGCAACTAGCCATTACTATGACGGCTGTTAATGCGATAAATACTCTTTTCATTTTTGTTATTTTTTTTGTTTTTATTTTGTCTTTATTTTATTTACAACACAAAGATGGAAAGAATGTAACGTCTGTAAAACTTTATGTCAGCCAACTGTATGATATTTGAATTAAAATGCTTCAAACTATAATTGAGGGAAAAATAAAAGCATAAAAAAACCTGCGGATGCAGGTTGTTTTATTGGTTTTCTATTGGCATAATTACTTATTTATCTTGGT
This sequence comes from Ferruginibacter sp., assembly GCA_031377605.1. GTDB lineage: Bacteria > Bacteroidota > Bacteroidia > Chitinophagales > Chitinophagaceae > Ferruginibacter. Next base: position 2 of record JANMFB010000159.1, on the reverse strand, counting down.
TG
>JANMFB010000152.1:0-4316 GCA_031377605.1 Ferruginibacter sp. | reverse complement strand
ACGCAACACGTATTGCGAGCCGTGATAAAAGGTATTAGGCTCGTGTTTTGACCAAATAATGGGTGCATTCCAATTAAAACGGTATTTAATATCTTTGGCATCGCGTCCCAAATATTGAATCGGGGCCGCCATAATACTTGTTCCCGCTTGCGCTTTTGTATCCAAAACCTCGATTGTGCCTTGATAACTGCCGCCTAAAACATAACGCGGGTCGTCGGGATTAAAAGCTAAAAAAGCACTTTCACCACCCGCTGAACTTGTCCAACTGGAAGTTGAAATGTGCCTGCTGCCCAATTCTCTGTGGGCAATTGACACTGAACTATTGTCTTGCTGACCGCCATAAATATTGTAGGGAAACTGGTTATCGGTATTGATGCGGTAAAACTGTGCCGTGGGCATATTGTTTTGCGAGCTCCATGTTTTGCCTTGGTTAAAAGTAATAGCCGCTCCGCCATCATCTGAAATAATCATGTTATTGGAGTTGGTAGGATTTATCCATAAATTATGATAGTCTCCATGCGTACCAGAAATATCTTCCCATGTTTTTCCGCCATCAATAGAGCGCATTGCCGGTGCACTCATTACATACAAGGTATTTGCATTTAACGGATCGGGAAACAATTCCATGTAATACCAAGCCCTTTGTATGAGCCGGTGATCGCTAGTTACCTGGCTCCAGCTTTTACCGGCATTATCAGATACATACAAACCACCCTTTTCCTTTTCCCAATCACTTTCTATTAAGGCATATACCCTTTCTGAATTGGAATGGCAAACAGCAATGGACATTTTACCCATTTCTTTTGGCAATCCTTCTTCCATTTTATCCCAATGTTCCCCTGCATCAGTTGATTTATATAAACCGCTGCCCGATCCGCCACTTGTTACCCTCCAAGGCTCACGACCATGCTCCCACATGGCAGCATATAATATGGAAGGGTTATTCATATCCATAGATATTTCTGCACAACCAGTTTTATCATCTACGTATAAAACATTTTTCCAAGTGCTACCTCCATCGGTTGATTTGTAAATACCACGCTCTTTTGTTTTGCTATAAAGTGCCCCTTGCGCTGCCACAAAAACAATGTCGGGATTTTTTGGATGCACCAATACACGAGCAATATGTTGTGTAAGCTGTAGTCCCATCTGCTTCCATGTTTTACCTGCGTCGTTTGATTTATATACACCATCGCCCCTAGAAGTCATCACCCCTCGCATGGCATGTTCTCCCATACCCACATACACAATATTTGGATCGCTCTCCGCAACAGTAACTGCGCCTACTGAGCCTGTTTTAAAAAAGCCATCAGAAATATTGCTCCAGGTAATCCCCATATCATCTGTCTTCCACAATCCACCACCAGTAGAACCCATATAGTAGGTATTAATATTACCGGGAACGCCAGTTGCCGTTACTGAACGACCGCCTCTGAATGGGCCAATGCAGCGCCAAATAGCCGGTTTAAAATAGTTGTTGATATCAGCCAATGAAGCATCTTTTTTGGTTTGTCCACTTACAATGATAACAAAAGAAAACAGGATTAAGAAGCAGCTAATTCTTTTTAACATGAGAAAGTAATTTTGATGCGGTAAGATAAATATTTTTTGTTAGCAATGTAGCTGTATTGAAGTAGAATATATTTTAGGCATTAAGCATTAGAATATCCAATGAAAAAGATTGCTGAAACTTAATAGCGCAAATTAACACAGCTATTATTATTCATAGTACACCGATTCTAAATATACATAATTCAAGATAAATTAGAATCGGCATAATATTATCCAATATTTCAATGTAGTTTTTTTAACTACCTATGAAATAAAGATGGTATTACCACACTAAAACGAAATTAATATTTGGGTAAAGTTTACTTTCACCTTCTTGAATTGTGACTCACAAAAAAACAAATAAGTAAACAAATTTTTAAAACTGCTTTTCAAATTCTTTTACAGAAAAAAGCTCCAAATATTTCGCTGCATCCATTTTCCATCTTCTTCTGCTTTTTTCATAAACTTTTTTAGTATCTCCACTTTTGTTTTGCTTTTTTTTGTTGCAGGGCTAATTATTCTTTTTTCATCAATAGTTGTAATATTTATTTTAGTTGCAACCCAGCTACTAAACATACGGGGTACTGTTACTCCAAGTATCATTCCGGGTAAACCATGTAAACCCATAGGTCCACCACTAATGTTAATCTCATCTGTGTAGAATGCAAACACATATACGCTATCAAATAAAACTGTATATGCTTTTCTACAATTAAAGCCTGCAATAATGCGGCTTTCTGTTGGTATCAATTTCCATTTTATATCTGTAATACTATCAGTAAAATTAAATTCATCTCTCCAAAAATTTCTATTAAATGCACTTATACCGTTATTAAAATCATAATACCAAATATCGCCTTCATAATTTGTTTCATTATCCCATTGGCTTTTATTTTTAGCATCTAGACTTGTAAAAGTGTAAATACTTTTATTGTTGGCAAATGTGTAATTATAATGCTTAATTGTAAACTTTGAGGTATTGCTTTTGTAGTTATCAGACCATGTACTTTCTTCATCATTATTCCAGCTATCAATCCCTTTGTGGTTGTTTGTTCTCACTTCAAAATCTATGGCTCCTTTTTCTATAAACAATTGCTGCGAAATACTCACCAAACAAAAAAATAAAAATAAAACTGTAAGCGATAAATTTTTCTTTAGCATATTAGTTTACTTTGATGTTTTGAGAGGCTGCTGGTACATTTGGAGTAGCTGCTGGCACTTGCTTTTTAGCATGCTTAAAATCCCAAGTAAGTGTGACAAGCCAATATCTTTTTAAGGTATTAAAATAAGATTCTGAATATTTATATGTACTAAAATTTCTATCAAAGCCACGATTTTGATTTAGTATATCGTTTAGCGTTAGCTTTATACTTATTTCTTTTTTATATATAAATTGTCTTACGCTTGCATTCCATCTTACATAATCATTGTTGGCATTAAAGAATTTGTCTTTTTGCCTAAAGCTGTAATCTATATTAGAACTCAAGCCAAGCTTTTTTCCTAGTTCAATATCCAAATAGGCGCTACCTAAAATACTCCAAAAATTTCTATTGCTATTTGCATTAATAGATGAAGTAGCGTTCGTATAACCTAAACTCGGCTCCATTGAAAAGTAATATTTATCCTCTTTATATTTACTTATGTTTAGCCCAAAACTGTAAGTTGTAGTGTAGTTGATGTTCTTCTCCCTATTTACAAAATCAATATTTCTATTGTTTTGAAAATTAAAACTTGGGCCAATTTCTATTTTTTTAGATCCTGATCCTATAGCGAAGTTATAACTCATATCCGCACTCAAACTATAATTACCATTTGTATTAATAGTCTGTGTAATATTCCTACCAATTGTGTCAATAATATTAAACTGCGTAAAATCATTCTTGGTTGTGCTAAAGCTATAGTAGCTCCAAAAATTTTTGGAGCTTAGAGGTTTACTCCAATTAAATGCTCCATTGATATTATGAGTAAAAGATTGCTTAAGATTTGTATTTCCCTTTGTAATATTCAAAGCATCGCTATTGTCTACAATAGGCTGCAACATCTGCAAAGTTGGTGCTTGTGTATATCCATTATAATTTAGTCTAAAATTTTTATTTGATTTTAGTTTCACACTTACATTAGCAGTAGGAAAAAAGTTGATAAAACTGTATTTTTGAGAAAGTGTAGTAGTATTATTTTTCTGGGTAAAATTATTGTTTGCTATAGCACCTCCAAAGCCGGCAGTAATTTTCTTTTTTACATAGCGTAGCGAAAAGCCAGACCGTTGTTGTACTGTCTTAAAATTAAAATCATTACTTAAAGAATCTAATAAATTGTCGAACACCCCTGAGTTATTGTTTTTATATACTTGTTTGTTATTAATATTGTTGCTTAAATTTATGCTATAATTAAAAATTAATGAAAGATTTTTATTTAATGGTTCCGTATACACTAAGCTTCCCGAAAGATTTGCAGCACTAGATTTATTTAATGTTTTTTGATCTATGGTATCTTTTTTAAACAAAAGACCTTTATTATAAAAATTATTTAAAGCATATGAAAATATATTTGCATTTGCATCATTTAATTTTGTATTAATAGCAGTGGAAAATGTACGCCTTATCTTTTTAAACTTATGATTCCAAGTAAGCATCCCGGTATAGCTTTTAGTAATTGCTTTAGCGTTTGAATAACGGGTACTATTGTTTATAAATTTAGATTGATCTGCTATACTCTCTTCGTAATAATTACTTGAATTGCTACTTTGTCCGTAATTAAATCTATTA
>JANMFB010000144.1:0-3072 GCA_031377605.1 Ferruginibacter sp. | reverse complement strand
ATTCCATTATACAAAGGAGAAAAGACAGAAGAAGTATTAAATAAAATTGAAGCTTTTACATACACAATGGAAAACGGTGTTTTAAACAAAGTAAAGCTCGATAAGCAATCACTGTTTAAAGATAAGATAGCAAAGAACTATACTGTAGAGAAATTCACTTTTCCTAATTTAAAAGAAGGTTGTATTATTGAGTACAGCTATACTATTATTTCTCCAAGATGGAGAGATTTGCGAAGCTGGTATTTTCAAACGAGCTACCCTGTCTTGCAAAGTAAGTATGAAGTAACCATTCCGCAGCTCTTCAATTTTGTTTTTTTGCCAACAGGGTATTTTGATTTAAAACCTGCAAGTATAAAAACAGATTATAAATCATATAATTTGTTTGACAAGGGGGAAGGTATGGAAAGATCTCAAACATTTGTTTACAAAGCTACCATTGTTCATTCCGAGTGGATGATTAGCAACTTGCCTGCAATAAAAAAAGAGAAATTTTTAACTACTTTAGAAAACCATATTTCCAAAATTGAATTTCAAATAAAGAGTTTAGATTATCCTGACCAGGCACCCAAACCAATTTTAAGTACTTGGGATCAATTGGTAAAGGAGTTATTAAAAGATGAACAATTTGGAGCAGCGTTATCAGAAAAAAACAAGTGGATGGATGATGACCTAGACAAACTATTGCTAAATAGCAATAAACTCGAAACGACCAAAAAGATATTTAATTATGTAAAAGATAATTTTGTAGCCACAAGTTTTGGTGGTATTTATTTGAAAGAAAATCTTAAAAAATCTTACCAAGAAAAGAAAGGAAGTGCAAGTGAGTTAAACTTAGTGCTCATTGCATTGCTTAAAAAAGCAAAATTGTTTGTAGACCCAGTAATACTAAGTACAAGAGAGAATGGCCTGGCTTACGAATTATACCCATTGATAGATAAGTTTAATTATGTAATAGCCCGAGTAATGATAGATGGCAAAGAATATTTATTAGACGCTTCACAAAAAAGAATGGGATTTAATCATTTACCAGAATATTGTTACAATGGTTATGGTAGAATAATAAGCGACAAACCTTACTTGGTACCATTATTTTCCGATAGTTTAAGAGAAACCAAATTCACCAATATTTTTTTATACAATAGCGAGGATGGCAAAAAACTAGAGGGATCATTTACTACTACACTAGGCGATTTTGAATCTTTTGATTTTAGGGAAGAATTAAATGCCACATCCAAAGATGCTTATTTTAAGAAAATAAAGACTTCTTTTAACTACGATGTTGATATAAGTAACCAGGTTATTGATTCTTTAGATAAATTGGATGAAAAAGTAGCTATAAAGTACGATTTTTCCACAGTTTTTTCAGAAGATATTATTTATTTTAATCCATTATTTGGTGAAGCGTACAAGACCAACCCTTTTACAGCTGCCACAAGAAATTATCCTATAGAAATGCCTTATTCTACAAACGAAATTATTATTGTTTATATGGATGTGCCCAAGGGGTATAAAGTAGATGAGATTCCAAAATCAATCAGGGTTAGGCTTAACGACGAAGATGGAATGTTTGAATACATTGTGCAAGCAGATGCAAATGCGATTCAATTGAGGTGTAAAATAATAATTAACAGAGCAAAATTTGATTCGGAAGAGTATCAATCGTTGCGTGATTTTTATAGCCAAGTAGTAAAAAAACAAAGTGAACAAATCGTATTCAAAAAAATCAAATAATTTTATGTTAAGAATTATTACAGTTGGGCTACTTTTTTTTTGTAATGTGGCTTTCTCGCAAAATTTTAATGTGTCTTTAATAAACGATTCGTTAAAAGAAAATGCTAGTGCAGTTAAGCGATTTGAAGAACTAAGGGTTATTATCAAATCTAATTCCAAAGCCATTGTAAAGCATAAATATGCCATTACCATTTTAAAAGAAGCAGGAGCGCATCTGGCAGATTATCATAATTTCTATTCGAAATTACAAAGCCTCTCAAATATTTCGGGAACGTTGTTTGATGCAAAAGGGAAGGAAATCAAATCTGTAAAAAAGAAAGATATTGGAGATTTCTCTGCTGTTGGAGATGTAAGTCTAATGTCAGATAGTAGGGCAAAGCACCACAACTTTTATTATGCACAGTATCCATACACAGTAGCGTATGAAGATGAACAGGAGTTGGATGGCATTTTTTTTCTGCCTTCATGGAACCCCATTGATGTGGAATGTAGCGTGGAGCAAAGCAACTTTATAGTAGAAACGCCAGCTGATTACGTTCTGCGTTTTAAGCAAATTGCTTATACCAATCCACCAGTGCAATCAACAGAAAAAGATAGAAAAATATACAATTGGCAAGTAAAGAATCTTCTCCCTATTGCTTATGAGCCATACCAGCCACACTGGGATGAAATAAATCCTGCCGTCTATATTGCCCCAGCACTGTTTGAAATAGGCGATTATAAAGGGGAGATGAGTAGTTGGAAAAACCTTGGTCTGTTTATTAAAGATTTAAACAATGGGAGGCAAGAGCTTCCAGAAAACATTAAAGCAGATATACACAAGCTTACAGATAATGTGAGCGATAATTATGAGAAAGTAAAATTATTATATGCCTATTTGCAAAAAAATACCAGGTATATAAGTGTGCAAATAGGAATGGGTGGCTGGCAAACATTTGATGCAAAGTATGTAGCCACCAAAAAATATGGCGATTGCAAAGCACTTTCTAATTATATGGTAAGCTTACTAAAGGAAATGAATTTGCCAGCAAAATATGTCTTAGTAAATTCTGGCGATTATAGAAATGGGCTATGGGAAGACTTTCCATCACCTTATTTTAACCATGCAATAATGTGTGTGCCGCTACAAAAAGATACCATGTGGCTAGAGTGTACAAGCCAAACGGTAAGTGCTGGTTATATGGGAAGTTTTACGGGCAATAGAAAAGTATTATTGATTGATGATGATGGGGGACATATAGTAAGAACGCCCACTTATAAGGCTATAGATAATTTGCAATTGCGAAAAGTTAGCGCATCTATAAATGAAGAAGGAGCATTATCTACTTCGGCAGATAATTC
>JANMFB010000132.1:0-11142 GCA_031377605.1 Ferruginibacter sp. | reverse complement strand
TCTGTCCTGCTCTACACTGCCAGTAAGTGCAGCAATGTGAGAGAGTGCTTTTTTTATATCTACTGAGATTAAATCACCACTGAGATTATTGCTTAGTGCTGCACGAATTTCTGTGAGAGATTCCAAAGTTTGTTGTAATTCGCTATAATGCCTTGCGTTTGTAATGATTACACTTTCTGAGCTAATGTCTAGTGCTGCTTGCTTTACAATGAGTGCAGTAAGTTTATCTATGTGTAAATTATTTTTAGCAGAAATTGCTAAGCATGGTTGCTTGGTTAATGTGGAAACTGCTTCCTCAATATCATAACCATCACATGCAGCGATAGCATCCAATTTATTTAAAACGATGATACATTTTTGTTCTACTCTTAAATCAAGTGCTTTGTATTGTTCAATAATATCATTTATTACTTCATTCACATCACAGATAAGCAAAATAATCTCTGCTTCTACTATTTTTTGCCTTGCTTTTGCTACACCTACTTTTTCTATTTCATCTATGGCGTTTCTCAATCCTGCAGTGTCAATAAAACGATATTGCAAACCTTCTATTTGTAATACATACTCTATCGTATCTCTAGTTGTACCTGCCATATCGCTTACTATGGCCCTGTCTTCATTTAGCATTGCATTGAGCAGTGTAGATTTTCCTGCATTGGGTTTTCCTACAATTGCAACGGGTATGCCATTTTTAATAGCATTACCTACCTTAAAAGAATGGACTAAAGGTTTTACTTCATTTTCTATTTTAATAAGATTTTCAATAAGATTTTGCCTATCTACAAATTCTACATCTTCTTCAGAAAAATCTAATTCCAATTCTATGAGTGCAGCAAAGTTTATCAATTCATCTCTTAAAATTTGTAGTTGATTTGCAAAGCCTCCTCGTAATTGGTTCAATGCTATCTGTTGTGTTTTTTGAGAATTGGCCGCAATGATGTCAGCTACTGCTTCAGCTTGGGTAAGGTCTAGCTTTCCGTTTAAAAAGGCTCGTTGAGTAAACTCTCCAGGCTTTGCAACCCTAGCTCCCTTGCGAACACAAGCTTCAATAATCTGTTGTTGCACAAACACACTTCCATGGCAACTTATTTCTATTGTATCTTCTCCTGTAAAACTTTTTGTCCCTTTAAACAATGCAAGTACTACTTCATCTAAATCAATACCTTCATCTTTGAGCATACCTACATGCAACGTATGAGAGGGTTTGTCAATAAGTTTTTTTGAGGGAAATAATGATTCAATTATTTCAAATGTTTTACTGCCAGTTATTCTAACTACTGCAATTGCACCAGTACCAGATGGGGTAGAAATTGCAACTATTGTATCATCCCAGCCAGATAAATTATTTGTCATTTTGCAAATATACCACAGCATACATCAAATAAAAAAAACCGCTATTAAGCGGGATGCATATCTATAATACAATTAAATTGAAGTTTTAAAACTTAGGACACTTGGTAGAATTGATACTACTATTATATTTATCGAGGAATTTTTGGTAGGTAATAGATAACTCAAATCCACCTCTCCCTATACTTACTCTTTTAAGTGGCGAAATATTTACATCGTAACTTAATGCGAAGGCAAATGGTTTTGTTTCTACTTTTACAACAGGTATGATAGCGTCTTGCAACCTAAGATAGGTGCCTGCATGAATCAAATACTTTGGATTCTCGGGATCGTCTAATTTTCTAGAATACATTAGCCCTCCAATAATTTCTTGGTTTGCGCCTTGCTTGGTAAAATCACCTTCAAATGTTATATAAGAGTAATCATTTGTACTCATTCTAATACCGGCAGAACCAACCCATTTCGGAACCATTTCAATGTTATAATCTGTATAAAACGAAAGTTTTTTTGGCTTATTAAAATGATGATATGCCAATCCTACATACATGTTATCATCGTCATTTTCTCCTAATTGTGTACTAAAACTCATTCCAACGGTAGCATCTAAATAAGCATAATTAGATTTCGAAAAAGTTTCTCCAGTAGAGGTACCAGGATCATAACTGCTTCCATTGAATTGGTTATTGGTTGTAATCTTGCTCCTGTCAATTCTTTTTTGTACAACCCCTCCCATCATTGCAAAGGATAGGTACGTACTTTTTTCTCCATTTAATGATTTATGATAATTTAAAGCCGGCAAAAAATGTGTGCTTGTCAAATCTACTGTTCCTGCTTTATCATATAATACTTGTGTTCCCAATGTAAGAAAATCGCCTGCTTGTCCAATAGGAAGTTTATATTCAACATTAGCAGAGCCTGTGCGGTATGCATCTGTAACGCTATTCCATTGAGATCTATAAACAGTTTGCACTCTTATATCTCCAGAGAAAAGCCCTGCCAATGCAGGATTACGAAGCAGTGGTGTTTCAAAAATTTGAGAAAAATGTATATCCTGCGCATTAGAACCAAACGATAAAGAAAGGGCAATAACTACTAGATAATATTTTTGTAAAACTTGTTTCATTTTGTATTTTAATAGTTCATCCTTTCATTAGAACGAAGAAGCCTAATATTTGTTTTATTTTATATTTTTTTAATTATCCACAAATAGATTGCTATTTTATCAGTGCTATGTTTCCTTTATAGCTCAATGTTGTATTATTATCACATTGTATTTCTATCAAATAAACATATGCATCACTCGCTATTTTTTGTCCTTTAAAAGTTCCATCCCATCCTGATTTTTCGTCGTTTGCTCTAAAGCTATATCGAGCAAATACTTCTTCACCCCATCTATTAAAAATTCTAAATTGCTTTATGGTAAACAAACCTGTACCACGTGGATAAAACCAATCATTCATCCCGTCACCATTAGGAGAAAAAGTATTTGGAATAAAAAAGTTTGTACCATCGCACAATACAAAAACATTTACGATATCTGATGAAGTACAGCCGCCGCCATTTTTTGCAGTTACCTTATATTCTTGGTTTAAGTTTGGCTTTATGGTTATGGATGGATAAGTACTTCCTATAACCCATGTGTTTGGTGTCCATGTTACATCTGTTATATCAGAAGAAAGGGTTGGTGTAAGTGTAGTAGTTTGACCCACATTTATTGTTTTATCAGCACCTGCATTTATTATTGGTATGGGATATACTTTCACTAAATAAGTAGCGGTATCGGTAAAACAATTTTTATCATCAAAACCAACCGCAATGTATGTAGTAGTAGTTGATGGATTAGCCGTTACCGCATTACCTGTAGTTACATTAAGCCCTACAGCAGGTGACCATTCATACCTAAATGCTCCTGATGTGGTAAGCTTTCCAGATTGTCCTACACACAAAATAGCACCCGGACCTTGAACTATATCAAATGGATATTTTACAGATACATTTACGATATCAGTATTTACACAACCTTGCAGAGAAGTGCCTGTTACTAAATAATTTCTCACAGAATCTGGCATAGCCATTGGAGATGAACAATTTGTACAGCTTAGTCCTAATGAAGGAGACCACACATAGCTATTACCACCAGTTGCGGCAAGTGGTTGTCCTACTCCTTGACAAATAATAATATCTGTTCCAGCATTTATCGTAGGCTTAGGATATACTTCAAAACTTTTGTCTGTAGAATCTATGCAACCACTGCTATTTGTAACAATAAGTTTTGCATTATTCATACCAACATTACCAAATATTTCATTTGTCAAATTTTGGGTTGTAATGGTATTCCCGTTACTTAATATCCATTTCCACGTTACAGCAGAAGTATCCGGGCTGACCAAATTCCCTTGCAAAGACAAATTCCAAGGCACGCATCCATTTAATGGTTGTACAAATGAGGGTTGCGGTGTTTTTACAACTTTTACAGGTACAGTAGATGTATGTGGATTTGTACAGCCAGATGCTGTTGTAATTGTCAAAGAAGGAAAATACTGACCCACTACGTTATATGAGTGTGTTGGATTTGGTAAGTTCGATGTATTGCCATCTCCAAAATCCCACGCATAATTTGTTATAGTTTCGCTTGTTGTAGATGCATTGGTAAAAACCACATTTCCAGTATTGCATCTTAACAAAGTATCCATCGTAAAATCTGCCCTTGCACCATTTATCTTAATTGTATCCAAGCCTACTATTGGTACTGTACATCCTGGCACAGTGCCTACTAATATCATTTTAGGCACATATGTTCCTGGCGTAGTATATGTATGAGATACCATAGAGTCTGTAGTTATTAAAGTACTTCCATCATTAAAATCCCAAATAAAAGAAACCCTGTCTATTGTACTTGCCACAAAATTTACTGTAAGAGGATTACAACCAATAATCGGGTTATAGGAGAAAGTTCCTTGAGGTCCTCTAACTCTAATCACTTTTGTTTTTACCGATGTACAATTTCCTATGCTTGTGATAGTAAGTGTTACAGTGTAAACACCTGGTGTGGTATAAAAATGCGATGGATTTGTAGCAGTTGAAGTATTTCCATTTCCAAAATTCCAAAGTGAGGACTGTGCATTTAAAGATGAATTTGTAAACTGAACATTTAAGCTAGAACAAGTGCCTAAAGAATCGCTTACAGTAAAATCAGCAAGTGGTGAGTTTACAATAATATACTGTTGTTTTAAGGTATCGTCTGTACAACCGTATATATCTGTTACAATAAGCCTTACATCATAAGTGCCATTAGAGTTATAAACATGAATAGGATTAGCTTGAGTACTTGTACCACCGTCACCAAACGTCCAAGCATAAGTAAGACCAGGGCCTGTTGAAGAATTTGTAAAAATAACTGGTTGACCAGGGCATGTTTCGACTGGGTCACTTACAAAATCTGCAAAGGGAGTAGATATAGTGAGCACGTTAGGTTTTACAATACTAGTAGTACATCCGTAGCTATCTTTTATAGTTAATGAAACGGTGTATTGACCAGAGGCATTATATGCATGAGTAAATGGGGGAGCATTAAGGATTTGAACTGGTGTAGCATCTCCATAATCCCAAGTCCACTCTACAACGGGATGTATACCGTCCGTAGTAGATAAATCAATGAACGTAACATTTTGTTGTAGGCACGAACCAGCCACACTAGGATTAAAATTTGCTGTTGGACCAAAAACACTTATGTAATTGGGCCTTACTAATGTATCAAGACAACCATTTAAATCTGCAACAATTAATTGAACGCTATAATTACCTGCATTTACATAATTATGAGCAATAGCATTTCCAGTACCAGTTGTATTATCGCCAAAGTTCCAAGTATAAGAAGTTATACCACTTGGTGTATTTAAAGAAGTAGCATTAAAAGTAGTGGATGAATTTTTACACAATTGAGTAAGAGATGCTGTAAAATTTGCCGCTTCGTCTGACACAATAATAGTTGCATTTTTTACATGATTACAGCCTGTAGTGTTATTATGTACCGTGAGTGTAACCGTATAAGACCCTACGCTAGCATATGTGTGAGAAGGAGCCGGAAGGTTAGAAGTAAAACCATCACCAAAGTTCCATGTATAAGTATCTGCCCCAATAGATTGATCTATAAAAACTTTTGTATACTTATTGGTACAATCATTCACAAAAGTAAATGCAGCTATTGGTGGCGTAACATAAATGTAGTTTAAAAACTTTATCGTATCTGAGCATCCATTATTACTTACAATAAGTTGTACATCAAAATAGCCTGTGTCTTGGTAATCATAAATTGGATTTTGTAATGTAGAGGTGCCTCCATCACCAAAACTCCAAAGCCATGTTGTGCCTGCTGTAGTTCCGGTTGTAAGATCTTGAAAATTTACAGGATTAAAAGCACAAACATTGGTTGGGCTAGCGCTAAAATTTGTTATTGGCTTAGGTGCTGCTATGATTCCATTAGTTACCCTAACAGTATCTGTACAACCCCCTGCTGTTGTAATTACTAATTGAATATTATAGGAACCTAATGGAAAAATATGCGTTGGATTTGGCAGTGAAGACGTAGTTCCATCTCCAAAATCCCATAAATAACTTATAACAGGAACCACCGTATTTACAGATGCACTAAATGTATGCACAATAGGTGCACAGCCTTGTTGAGGCAATCCATTTATAGTTGCAATTGGTGGCTTTATTCTGATACTATCGGGGCTTCTTAACGTGTCTGTGCAACCAGTTGTATTTGTTACGATAAGCGTTACGCCATAAATGCCTGGGGTGGAGTAGTTATGTATTGGGTTATTACTTGTAGATGTACCACCATCACCAAATAACCATTCGCTACTTATAGCACCAATAGATGAATTTGTAAAAGTTACATTAAGTGGCGCAGCACAAGACACAACCGGATTTGCAGTAAAGATTGCTGTAGGTTTAGGGAAAACTGTTATTACTTGGGAGGTTGTAGCTTGGCATCCACCAAAATTTGAAACTAGCGTTACTGTAAAAATACCAGAACTGCTAAATATCTTTATTGGGTTTATAGCTGTAGATGTTGTACCATCTCCAAAATTCCAACTCGCCGAAATGGGTGTAGGTGAAGAAGTGTTTGTAAAAGTCAATGATGATCCCACACAAGCGGTAGCGGGAGCAGTAAAGCTAGCACTTACAGTACCAACTATTATTGGAGTGGGATTAGTATAAGTTTTAGAACAACCTGTGGCATTTGTAACAGTTAGCTGCACAGAAAAAGTGCCTGCAGTTAAATAAGTGTGTGTGGGATTTGCTTGAGTTGAAGTGCCTCCATCTCCAAAATTCCAACTATAGTTTAACACACCTGTGCCCGTAGATTGATTAATAAAGGTAATAGCTTGAGGTGCACCACAGCCAGATGGAGTATTATTGCTAAATAAGGCTGTAACACCTGGTGCAACATTTACGTAACTTGGTATGGTAAAAGAATTGGAACAGCCTACAGAATTTGTAACTTGAAGCGATACATTATTGATTCCGGCACCTGTGTATGTGTGGCTAGGATTTAATTGTGTGGAGGAAGTACCATCTCCAAAATCCCAAAAATAACTAGATATAGTTCCTGAGCCTGCTGTACTTGTATTATTAAATAAAACTGGCAAAGGAAAACAACCATTCAACGGCGAGCCATTAAATGAAACAGTTGGCCTTGCGTTTACTGTTATGTATTGAAGCTTAATGATTGAATCTTTTGTACCAGCTGCATTTTCAATTACTAACTTTATAGTATAAGTGCCAGGGGTAAAATAGGTACTTGAAGGATTTTGTAAGACAGATGTGGTACTATTTCCTAAATCCCATCTCCATATTGTGGGGGTACCTGTAGACTGGTCAGTGAATTGCACAACCAAGGGTGCACAACCTGTTAGTGGCGTGGCAATAAATTGAGGAACAAGCTGTGCATTTGTCAAAAAACTTATCATCATTAAATAAACGAATAATGGTAGTTTTTTTGAGAGCGAAATTGCGCTCATGGTTAAACTTTTTTGGTTTTAAAACGGATGGATAAGCCGCTAATATTTATTCCTCACTTTAACGACCAAAAAAACAATAAATTGTGCTATAGTTCAAGATTGATATATTACGAATTTAGCTCCTATTTATTAGTAAATCAATTATTTTATGAATAATCATTTCAAAATAGTAAAATTCCTTTTTCATTTCTACGTTAAGAAATCTCATAAATTGTAAATCTCACCAAACTTCACATTTGCATATTTTAAAAAATAGGTACTATTTAAGATTTTTCCTGTTGCCTTTTTGCACAAATCTTCTGAATTATAAAATCTACCGTGAATATAAATATGCTGTTGTAACCATTTAACAATAATATTTGAATTACCAATAATTAAATCTTTCTCAATAGACAAATTTCGCTCTTTAATGGTTTCAAATAGTTGAGCTGCATACAAACTTCCAATACTATACGTGGCAAAATAACCAAAACTTCCATGGCTCCAATGTACATCTTGCAGGCAACCCTCCAAATCATTGGATACCTTTATCCCAAGGTAATATTCATATTTTTCATTCCAACATTTAGGTATATCCTTCGCATGAATCGTGCCATCTATTAATAATTTTTCTATTTCATACCTTATCATTACATGAAAATGGTAGGTAAGTTCATCAGCTTCTGTTCGTATTAAAGATGGTTGCACTTTGTTAATAGCTTTGTAAAATTGCTCTATGCCTTTATTATTCAACTGTTCAGGAAAGTATTTTTGTAATAATGGATAATTTTGTTCCCAAAATGGCTTTCCTCTTCCAATACAATTTTCCCAAAGCCTACTCTGGCTTTCATGAATACTAAGGCTGCAATATTCTCCTAATGGTAAGCCATAATGTTCAGCTGGTAATCCTTGCTCATATAACGCATGGCCACCCTCATGTATGCAACTCCAGAGCATATTGCTAAAATCATTTTCATCTATCCGTGTAGTAACTCTTACATCTTGGCTGCAAAAATTTGTAGTAAAAGGATGTTCACTTATGTCTTGTCTGCCAGCTTCAAAATCAAAATGCATTCTTTTCAAAATTTCCATTCCCATATCCCATTGAGTGGTTTTATTAAAATATTGATGAAGAAATGAATCATCTACTTGTGGTTTTGAAGCAATTTTTTCGAGTAATTCTGATAATTTTGGTCGTAAATCAGCAAATAATTTATCTACAATTTTTGTAGTAAGTCCATTGTCATAATCGTTCATCAATGCATCGTAAGGATGATCTTTATATCCCAAATATTCCGCCTCTTGTACTTTTAAATCAATAATCGCTTGCAATGGCTTTTCAAAAACAGTAAAACTATTTTCTTTGCGAGCTTTTATCCATGCATGATAGCCAACATTAATTGCACTACTCAATTTATGTACAAAGACTGAGGGTATCTTTTTATTCCTATTATAATCTTCCAAACTTAATTGTACGTTTCTTTTTTCTGAGGACGATAGTTTTTTGTTAGAAACTAATTGGTTTAATAAAGCACCTAAGTTTTCATCCGTAAAATGATTATGAGCTAGTTCATTCAAAGTAGCAATTTGCCTGCCTCGTGCATCGTTGCCTTTTGAGGGTAAATAAGTTTCTTGATCCCATTGCAGTAAGGCTGAAGCATATTTAATATCGGCAATTTTTTGAAGAGCGGTTTTGTATTCATTATACTTTTGAGCAGATTGGGACATTTGGTTTTTATTGCAAATGTAGATTAGAATTTAAATGCCTTATAAAGTCTTTTAGAAAAACAAAAAAATATTTTACCTTTTCATAAAAGGAAGTAGCATAAATTAGTTTTTACAATACAATCAAACATTCGTTAGTTTATTTAAATAAAAGTCGCTGACAAATCATACAAATACAAAGGTTAACAATCCACTATTATATTTACCTTCATGTTATCAAAATGTCTCTATATGCTCATAAAAGAAATCACTTCTTTCCTTGAAACCATTGCCCCACCTTCTCTCCAAGAAGATTACGACAATGCAGGATTGCTCACAGGAAACGAACATACAATTTGCAAAGGTGCACTCATCAGTCTAGACTGTACAGAAGCAATAGTACAAGAAGCCATCGATAAAAATTGCAATCTTATTATTGCACATCATCCAATCATTTTTAAAGGACTTAAAAAAATTAACGGGAAAAATTATATTGAACGTACCGTCATTCTAGCCATAAAAAACGATATTGCCATTTTTGCCATTCACACAAATTTGGATAACGTGTTGCATGGGGTAAGTTATAAAATGGCAGAAAAAATTGGATTGCAAAACATACAGATACTTGCTCCAAAAAACAATTTATTACAAAAATTAATTGTGTTCTCACCAGAAGAAAATGCAGCAAAACTTACCGAAGCTTTGCACGCAGCTGGTGCAGGAAATATTGGTAATTATTCGAAATGTAGTTTTACATCTACTGGTATTGGAAGTTTTAAGCCGGGGATAAATGCAAACCCACAAAAAGGTGAAAAAGATATTATAGATTTTTCTGAGGAAAATAAAATAGAAGTAATTTTTCCAATTTGGTTGCAAAGCAATATTTTAAAGGCAATGAAAGCAAATCATCCTTACGAAGAAGTTGCTTATGATGTACTTAATCTTGTAAATATTTACCAAGAAGCAGGAAGCGGCGTTATGGGAAATTTGGGTATTCCTGTTTCCGAAACCAGCTTTTTAAGAACTTTAAGCCAAGTTTTTAAGGTTCCGGTGGTTAAACATACCAATTTCTCAGGAAAAATGATACAAAAAGTAGCACTTTGTGGAGGTAGTGGAAGTTTTCTTATAAACACTGCAAAAGCAGCGGGAGTAGATGTTTATGTAACGGCAGATGTGAAATATCATGAGTTTTTTGATACTGAAAACCAGTTTTTACTAGCAGATATAGGCCATTATGAAAGTGAACAATATACGATAGAGCTTTTATTTGAAGTTTTGACCAATAAATTCCTTAACTTTGCACTCCTAAAATCAGGTACGAACACCAATCCTGTGCAATATTTTGTCTCTTAAAAACAAAAAATAGAACTAACACCATGGCAGCAGTTAAAGAATTTTCAGTAGAAGAAAAATTGACTTCCCTCATACGTTTGCAAAAAATAGATAGTAAGTTGGACGAAATCCAAATACTAAAAGGCGAGCTACCTATGGAAGTAAAAGATTTGGAAGATGAAATAGAAGGCTTACACGCACGTCTTACTCGTGTGGAAGAAGAAGTGAATGGCATTACAGAATTTATTGAGCAGCGCAAAGCAGGTATTGTAGAAGCAAAAGCACTTATTGCAAAATATGAAAAGCAAAGTGAGAACGTAAAAAATAGCAGAGAGTTTGAGGCCATAAACAAAGAAATAGAAATGCAACAGCTAGAGGAAAAACTTTGCGAAAAACATATTAAAGATGCTAACGAAGAAATAAACGAAAAAGCTTATCAACTAGAGGCTGCTAAAAAAGCAATATCAACAAAAGAGTCTAACCTAAGCGGTAAAAAAAGTGAGCTAGAAAAAATCATAAACGAAACAGAAAAAGAAGAAAAACACTACACTAAAGATATAGATGCTGCAAGATTAGCAGTAGAAGAAAGATTATTGCTAAGCTATGATCGTATTCGTAAAAACTATCGCAACGGTTTATCTGTTGTAGCAGTAGAAAGAGATAGCTGCGGCGGTTGTTTCCATGCTATACCTCCACAAAAACAAAGTGAAATTAAACTCCGTAAAAAAGTAATGGTTTGCGAAAACTG
>JANMFB010000268.1:0-5308 GCA_031377605.1 Ferruginibacter sp. | reverse complement strand
TAGCTCTGGGCAAATAATTTCATTTTGCAGTTGAAAATTCATGCAGATGCCGACACCAAATCTATCTATAATGAAATTGTATATAAAACAAAAAAGGTCCTGCTGTAAGCAGGACCTCAAAAAATATAAGCGGTTAGTATTTATTATTTATACTGTGGAATCAAACCATTTGCCAACTCTACCATTTTCTTAATACCTTCTTCTGGTAAGTTTCCTTTTTTAAATTCCAGCATTACATCCGGCAGTTTGTTGTCCATTTCCATTAAGAAATGTTCTTCAAATTCTTTTACTTTTTTTACAGCTACATTTCTTATAAGACCTTGTGTACCCAAATAAATAATAGCAACTTGTTTTTCTACAGCATAAGGAGTGTATTGTGGTTGTTTTAATATTTCCACATTACGAGCACCCTTATCAATTACGTTTTTAGTTGCAGCATCCAAATCACCACCAAACTTAGAGAACGCCTCTAGCTCACGGTAAAGAGCTTGGTCAAGCTTAAGCGTACCAGCTACTTTTTTCATGGATTTAATTTGTGCATTACCACCAACACGACTTACAGAAATACCTACGTTAATAGCAGGACGGATACCAGCATTAAATAAGTTACCTTCTAAGAAGATTTGTCCGTCCGTAATAGAAATTACGTTGGTAGGAATATAAGCAGATACATCACCAGCTTGTGTTTCAATGATTGGTAAGGCGGTAAGTGAACCACCACCTTTTACCAAATGCTTTATAGATTCTGGCAAGTCATTCATTTGACGAGCAATTTCATCTTTAGCCACAACTTTTGCAGCTCTTTCTAGTAAGCGACTATGCAAATAAAACACATCGCCTGGATAAGCCTCACGCCCAGGAGGACGACGAAGCAACAATGAAACTTCACGGTAAGCCACAGCTTGCTTAGAAAGATCATCATAAATAATTAATGCAGGCCTACCGGTATCTCTAAAAAACTCTCCAATAGCTGCACCTGCAAATGGAGCGTAGAACTGAAGTGGAGCAGGATCGGATGCTGAAGCTGCTACAATAGTAGTGTAAGCCATTGCGCCATTTTCTTCCAATGTTTTCATTACACCAGCAATGGTAGATGCTTTTTGCCCAATAGCTACATATATACAATACACTGGTTTACCTGCAGCGTAAAATTCTTTTTGGTTAATGATGGTATCAATTGCAATAGCAGATTTACCAGTTTGACGATCACCAATAATCAACTCTCTTTGTCCACGCCCCACAGGAATCATAGCGTCAATAGCTTTGATACCAGTTTGCAGTGGCTCTTTTACAGGCTCACGAAAAATAACACCAGGTGCTTTTCTTTCCAATGGCATTTCATACAATTCCCCTTGTAATGGGCCTTTACCATCTATGGGTGTACCAAGCGTATTGATAACCCTACCGCACATTCCTTCACCTACTTTTATAGAGGCAATTTGATTTGTACGCTTTACTTTATCTCCTTCACGTATTGCACCGCTATCACCCATCAATACCACACCCACATTATCCTCTTCAAGGTTAAGTGCAATAGCTTTTACACCGTTATCAAACTCTACAAGTTCACCAGAACTTACATTGTTTAGACCGTATACACGAGCAATACCATCACCAATTTGCAGAACGGTACCTACTTCCTCTAGGTTTGCACCTGCATTAAAATTACTTAACTGTTGACGAAGAATCGCTGAAATTTCGTCTGGTTTAATTTCTACCATAAATTTTCTATTTCTTAGTTAATTTATTATACAAAACCTACAAAAAGGTTCCAATTTTGGGCGCAAAGGTAAGAGTTAAGCCCTGCAATTACAAAAAAAGTATGTTCATTTAATTAAAAAGACCATATTGTTCAAAATCTGCTTGGCCCTTAATAAAGAAAATTAGTTCCTTATCTATATAATCAGTAATTGGAATTAAATCTTTGCTTTGACAGATAGCTTAAGAAATTCAAGTATTTTAGCTTAGTTTTAATTTTTAAAGGTTAATCTAGCCGCACTTCGAACCTATTAAGAAATATTCTGCTTACGCATTTAATTAATAATAAACAAACATGAAGAAAATTTTTCTCATTCTACTCTCTTTTTCAATTTACCTAATTGGTTTTTCACAAAATGTAGAAATAGATAAAGCTGCTGCTTTATCGTTAGTGAAAAATAGTTATGATTATTTGGGGTTCCCAGCAAAAGAAATAAATAATTTATCTGTGTCACAAAGTTATTCCAATAAAGAAACTGGGATTAGCTATGTTTATCTTCGTCAAACTTTTGAGGGAATACCAATACACAATAAAATTATTGTTCTTGCATTTAAAGGAAATAAATTGATTTCAAAAGCAGGAGATGTATTATTTAACCCTGAATTATATCTTATAACTAAGTTTAAAACTCCTGCATTTACAGCACCAAGTGCTATCATAACAGCAGCAGCAAATCTTAAAGCAGCAATACCTTCATCTTTTCCTATACCATTAGAATTGAATGGGAAATTTAATTTTGGTTCACTCAATGTTTCTTACGAAGATATAACTGCAGAGCTTTTTTGGTTACCAACCGAAAAAGCAGGAAGTAAAACTACGATGAGTCTTGTTTGGCAGATTTTACTTTCGCCTAATAATACAGATGATATGTGGTATGTAAGGGTTGATGCTCAAAATAACAAAGTTATAAACAAGACAAACTTAACAGTTTTTGAAAAAGTAGAAGAACATGCTTCTCAACATATTGCAGGAAAAGGCCTTTCAATTAGCTGTAATGATAAATTATCACAGGTAATTGAAAGCAAAAGCCCTAGTTTAGTTGGAACTGCGAATTATCTCGTAATACCCTATCCAATAGAAAGTCCTTTATATGGAGCAGCAGCAAATGTTACTAACCCGTGGACTTTGGCAGCTGTTTCTAACCCAAATGCCTCCTCTTTAGGATGGCATAATGATGGGGTGGTTGATTACACCATCACAAGAGGAAATAATGCATGGGCAACAGAAGATAGGGCTAACTCTAATACCAACACGGGGCTACCTGCTACCTCTTCCACAACGCCAGACCCATTAACATTTAATTTTATCCCTGATTACACTTTAGCTCCAACTGATCCAACTTTCCAAAGATTTGCAACTACAAATTTGTTTTATTGGAACAATATTGTACACGATATATCTTACAACTATGGTTTTAATGAAGTTTCTGGAAATTTTCAAGCTTCCAATCAAGGCCGAGGTGGAGCGGGTGGGGATCATGTAATAGCCCTTGCCCAAAGTGGTGCTGGCAATAACAATGCAAATTTTTCTACACCACCCGATGGTAGTAGGCCTAGAATGAGAATGTATCTTTGGACAGCACCAAACCCTGATAGAGATGGCGATTTGGATGCTGGGATTGTAGCTCATGAATACACACATGGGATAAGTAACAGATTGACAGGTGGAATAGCCGGTGGAGGCGGTTGTTTGAGCAATGCAGAACAAGGAGGTGAAGGTTGGAGTGATTATTTCGCTTTAATGATGACTACCAACTGGGCTACAGCTCAAACAACAGATGGAGCTTTAAGAAGACCCATTGGTAATTATGTTCTTGCACAAAGTTCTGCAGGTGTTGGAATAAGGTCAAGACCATATTCAACAAATTTTTCAATAAACAATCTTACATATGCATATGTAGCATCCTCAGGCGGACAAGTACATAGTATTGGAGAGGTATGGTGCTCTGCCTTATGGGATATGACATGGGACATGATTCAATTGGATGGTATTAATCCAAATCTTTTTAATGCATCTGCCATTGGAGGAAATTCTGCCGCACTTAGATTGGTTACAGAGGGAATGAAACTACAGCCCTGCAGTCCAGGTTTTCTAGACGCCAGAAATGCAATTTTAGCAGCAGACAGTTTAGTTTTTGCAGGTCGTTATCATTGTATTATTATCAATGCATTTGCAAGAAGAGGTATGGGAACAGATGCCAGGCAAGGTTCTTCAAATAGTACCAGCGATCAAATTGTAGGATTTTCTAACCAAGAAACTAGGCTTACCCTTACACAAAGTGTAACACAACAACAGGAAGGTCTTTTTGTAACTTATACCAACAAAGTAACTGCTGGCCCTTGTGGTGGGATTACAAATTTCCTACTTACGGACACCCTCCCATCAAACGTAACATATGTTTCTGGAGGTACTTACAATGCTACTACAAGGGTAGTTAGCTTCCCTGTATCTTTAGCAGCTGGTGCAAGTCAAAATTTTCCATTTACTATACAAATAAATGCTGGCACTTATTTCCCTACAATTACATTATTTGAAGATGCAGTAACTGGCACTACAATTCCAAGTACTATCTGGACTAATACATCTACTACTGCTACAAATTGGGCATTGTCTAATGCAAGAAGTAATACTCCACCTTCTTCCTATTATTCTTTGAATACAGTAAACATATCAGATCAAAGACTTTTTTCTACCAACGGAATTGCCCTAGGTGCTTCACCACCCAATCTTAGTTTTTGGCATTGGTTTAATACCGAAGGTACATATGATGGAGGAGTACTAGAAATAAGTACAGATAATGGGACAAGTTACAATGATATAGGATCAGCTAATTTTATTAAAGGTGGTTATACAACTGCTATGGATGCAACAACTGTATTAGCAGGAAGACAAGCTTGGACAGGATCAAGCGGGGCTTTCATTAAAACTGTTGTGAACCTTACTCCATATGCAAATCAAAATATAAAACTACGTTTTCGCAGTACAACAGACAATGGGACAAGTTTTGAGGGCTGGTATATAGACGATATTGCTATCAAAAAAATAGCACAAGTAGATATAATTAGCAATCTCTTTAATGCTTCGAGTATAAGAGTGCTTGTTGCAGATACGTTTACTTTGATAATACCTTCTGCTTGTTCTCAGGCAACCATTACTACACAGCCGGCTGTGACAACTGTATGTAATGGAAGTACTGCATCTTTTACAGTTTCCGCTTCTGGCCTTTCACCCCTTACATATCAGTGGCAGGTAAGTACATCAGGCACCGGTGGTCCATTTACAAACATTGGTACAAACAGTCCTGTACTTTCTCTTACCGGTGTTACTTTATCTATGAATAACAATGTATATCGGGTAATTATTTCTAATACATGTCCTTCTTCTGTTACATCAATTAATGCAATACTCACTGTTCAAATCACACCTGCTCCAACGGTTACTAGTACTGTTAATTATTGTCAAGGATCAACTACTACCGCTCTTACTGCATTGGGCACAAATTTATTGTGGTACACTGCCCCAAGTGGCGGTGCAGGTAGTTCCACAGCA
>JANMFB010000091.1:0-14295 GCA_031377605.1 Ferruginibacter sp. | reverse complement strand
GATGCTGATTATAATTTCGCTAGGTTACAACCATTTTTATTGAAGGGGAAATGGATATATTTTACTGATAGCATTTACAGCAAACAAATAAACATCAGCAATTACACCGCCACGCAATTAAAATTAAATGTAGGAGACAGTTTAATAGTATTTTTTTTTAGAGAAGATGGAACTAAGACGGCAAGAAAATTAAATATTGCTGGAATTTTTAAAACCGGTATAGAAAATTATGATAAGAACTTTGCACTTTGCGATATCAATTTAATAAGGAAATTAAATTTATGGCAACCAAATCAGATCGATGGATATGAAATTTTATTAAAAGATTACAAAAAAACTGATACGCTAAACAACAAGATATATGAAAATTTACCTGATGGTTGGTATAGCAAAAGTATTAAAGAAATAGAGCCCCAAATTTTTGATTGGTTGCAATTACAAGGACAACTAAAAAATATTTTGCTTGGGATAATGATTGTCATTGCATTGGTAAACCTCGTTACATGCCTAATTATACTTGCATTAGAGCGTACAAGCATGACAGGGATTTTAAAAGCCATGGGAGCAAATGATTGGGATATTCAAAAAATATTTTTATACAACAGTACTCGCATTGCCCTTGTAGGAATACTGCTTGGCACTGCTTTTGGCTTGGCCATTTGTTTTTTACAACAACAAACTGGTTTTATAAAATTAAATGAAGAGTCTTATTATATGGCAGTAGCACAGGCTGACATAGATTGGCTGCAGGTTATTGCTGTTGATTTGTTTACGTTGATAGTTTGCTTTGCTACCTTAATAATTCCTACTTATTTAGTAAAGAAAGTACAACCTGTAAAAGCCATTTCATTTAGGTAATTGCATACAAAATTATTCCTACTGCTACTGAAACATTCAATGACTCTGCCTCACCTATTTTTTCTATAGTGAGTTTCTCATCTACAAGTGAAACTAATTCTTTTGATAATCCTTTGGATTCATTGCCAAACATTATAATTCCTTCCTTAATTTTTCCGGCAGAACGAATATCTTTTCCTTTAAGTACTGCTGCGTATTTTTTTATGTTTTTATTTTCTTCCAAAAAACTTTTTAGATCTGTGTAAATAACATTGACCCTTCCAAGGCTAGCCATAGTACTTTGCACAACCTTGGGATTGTAACAATCTGCAGTAGCATTGCTGCAAATAATATGATTTATACCAAACCAATCTGCAATTCTAATAATAGTCCCTAAATTTCCCGGATCTTGCACATCATCTAGCATTATTGTTAATAAATTGGAAATATTTTTTATACCATTTAGATGTCTTTTTTGAAATACGGCGAGTACTTGATTGGCAACTGTAAGTGCAGAGATTTTCTCAAGTTCAAAGTCTTTAACAACATTAATTTTATCAAGAAGTACGCCTGCAAAGGTTTTTGTATAATTATTTGCCCATAATTCTGTACAATAAATGGCATCACATTCAAAATTATTTTGCTGTAAAAGCTCATTTACAACTTTTGGTCCTTCCGCTATAAACACATTGTGCTCATCTCTAAATTTTTTGTGCTGTAAACTTTGAATATATTTAATGGTAGTTTTGCTAATCATACTGTAATTTAGCCGCTTTACAGCAAATATTAAAAATGAACCGTTTAGGATTTTTAAATATAGTTTTTTCTGTACTTATTCTTTCATCTTGTAAAGTAATATTACCTGCAAAGCCATACTTGGCAAAGTCATCAAAAATAGAAATTATTGGAAGTCAATTTACAAAAAATGAAGAAGAAGCCCTTAAATCACGATTATTATCTCAACAAGACGATAGCACAAAAGTTGTAATCAAAGATTATTTTTTCTTTATCCACAAGCTTGTAAATCCTATAGTTTATGATACATTTTATTCACATACTTCCTCTCGAAATATGGAGGCATCTATGCGCCATTTAGGGTATTATAAATCTATAGTAAAAGACACTGCATTTTTTAAGGGCAAAAAAGTACAGATAATGTATACAGTTACCCCTGGGCCACCTACATTAATTGATACTTTTTCCTATAAACTGAGGATTCCGGAGTTACAAAAAATAGCTGAATCTTCTAAAAAAGAATCTTTCATTATAAAAAACACCGCTGTAACAAAAGCTGCTGTTCTTTCCGAAGTTGGTAGATTGGTAGATAGTTTTAGAAACAATGGATATTATAAGCTTACAGCTGCAGAGTTAAAAATGAGAGGCGATAGCACTATTGCAGCCCTTACAACTATCTCTGATGATCCTTTTGAACAACTTGAATTGTTAAATGAGGCCCAAAAGAAACAAGACTCACCTACGATTAAACTTGCACTAGTTATTATAAAACCTGAGGATACCACCAAACTAAATAAATATTTCATTAATAAAATCTATGTGATTTCTGATTTTAGACAAGGCGATAATGTTGCAGATGTTTCCAAATTTTATACAAAAGCCACAAAGGGATTTACACATTATTATCACTTCAATAGGTTTCGCACTGCGCTCATTGAAAGAAATATAACCATGCATACAGGTGATGTTTACAAGCAGGATGAGTTTTTTAACACGTTAAATAATTTATCTAGATTAGGGGTTTGGCAAAACATAAATATTAGGATTGTAGAAAATTTTGATGAAGAAAATAAGATCGATTTAATTATTGAGCTTTTACCTGCAAGAAAATTAAGTTTTGTAAATTCTTTCGATATAAGTTACTCTGCGGCAGGTGCTGGTAATAATGTAGCCGCAGGAAACCTATTTGGAACATCGTTAAACTTAAGTCTAGAAAATAAAAATTTTGCCAAAGAGGCAATAAAGATGACGCATAATATTCGTTTTGGTATAGAGTTTAACAACAAAAGCAGAACCAATTCTGCCAACTTGATTAATTCAAATGAATTGAGCTATGGAAACAATGTTATTGTCCCTAGAAAATTAATCCCTTTAGATATTCCAAACTTATTTAGAAAATATATTTTGGGTCAAACGCATAAAGATGAGAAAACAGAAACATTTATCAATTCAAATTTTTCCTACACTAACCGTTTAAAATTATTCAATTTACAAACAGTAAGTTTAAACTATGGTTACTCATCAAAGTGGAGAAAAGATCGACTCTTTTCATTCAAATTATTGAATGCAGAGTTTAGTAACCTATATAACCAGTCAGATAGTTTTTCAAAATTAATAGACAATAATCCTTTCTTGCGGTATTCTTATAATACGGCTTTTGTAATAGGTATGGGTGCCAATTATAGCAGCGTATATAGAAATCCTCGTCATATAAGAAGTTTATCTAAAGAAAGAACTGTAAAACTAAATTTTGAAGAGTCGGGGCTTACTTGGGGAGCGATACCTATTGTAGAGCGCTATAAAAAGCGTTTTATGAAGTTTGATTTTGAGTACAAATATGCTATAAACTATAAAAATAAAACTAGCCTTAATTACCGGTTTTTTGCAGGCATTGGTATTCCTATTTTAAAAGATTCTGCTCTTCCATTTTTTAAACAATTTTCTGGCGGTGGTAGCAACAGTATGAGAGGGTGGCCTATACGAGGTATTGGGAGAGGTGGACAAAAATTGGCTCCATTTAATACAACCGGAAATACTTTTAACGACCGAACAGGTGATATTCAAATTGAAAGCAATATCGAATTTAGGCATATGATTACAAAACTATACTCAGATGTAATTACACTAAAGGGAGCTGCATTTTTGGATGTAGGCAATGTATGGAATGCAAAAGATTCTAAAATAGCCGGAGTTTCAGATAATACATCGTTTAAGCCAGAAAATTTTATTCGCCAGCTTGGAGCCTCTGTAGGGTATGGTTTAAGATTCGATTTTACGTACTTAGTTTTGAGAACAGATTTTGGCTTCAGAATAAAAAGACCAGAAACGAGTGATGTAAATTATGGCTTCAAATTACCTGACCTCAGTTTTGCAGACTTCTTTCAAAAAATAATTTCAAAGAATTATAGAGAATGGAGGTATGAAAATTTTAATTTCTCTATTGGGATTAACTATCCGTTTTAGCATTTGGATTTGTTTAAACACATTTAAAAATAATAAATACAAAGAAGCCGTTCCCACTTGGGAACGGCTTCTTCATTAGCACTTTAGCATATTAGCCAATTAGCCTATTATTTTACTTCTTCAAATTCTGCATCAGTAACATTTTCTGTTGTATCTGCTCCTTGTGGCTGTGCTTGCTCTGCACCAGGTTGTGCACCTGCATCAGCTTGCGTATCCTTGTACATATCTTCACTTGCAGTAGCCCATGCAGCATTCATTTCTGTAGTTGCAATATCAATTTGTGCTACATCTTGTGTTTTATGCGCCTCTTTCAATTTTTCAAGTGCAGCTTCAATTGGAGCTTTTTTCTCAGCAGGTATTTTTTCACCATACTCTTTTAGTTGTTTTTCTGTTTGAAAAATTAAACTATCGGCTTGGTTTACTTTATCTACCTTTTCTCTTTCTATCTTATCGGTTGCTTCATTTGCTTTAGCTTCATTCTTCATTTTTTCAATCTCTTCTTTGCTTAAGCCACTTCCCGCTTCAATTCTTATTTTTTGCTCTTTACCTGTTCCTTTATCTTTTGCACTCACGTGTAAAATTCCATTCGCATCTATATCAAACGTAACTTCTACTTGTGGTACACCTCTTGGTGCTGGTGGTATTCCATCTAGGTTAAAAGTTCCAAGACTTTTGTTTTGAGAAGACATTGGACGCTCACCTTGTAATACATGTATTTGTACGCCAGGTTGGTTATCCGATGCTGTACTAAATGTTTCAGATTTCTTTGTAGGAATAGTTGTATTGCTATCAATCAATCTTGTCATTACACCACCCATTGTTTCTATACCAAGGCTTAGCGGAGTAACATCTAGCAACAATACATCTTTAATATCGCCACTTAAAACTGCTCCTTGGATAGCTGCACCTATTGCCACAACTTCATCAGGGTTTACCCCTTTGTTAGGTTTTTTACCAAAGAATTTTTCTACAATTTCCTGTACTTTAGGGATACGAGAACTACCTCCCACCAATATAATTTCATCAATTTGAGATACGTTCATTCCTGCATCTTTCAAAGCAGCTTCACAAGGCTTCAAGCAACGATCGAACAAGTTATCTGCCAATGATTCAAATTTTGCACGAGTCAATTTTTTTACCAAATGCTTTGGAACGCCATCTACTGCGGTTACGTAAGGCAAATTGATTTCTGTTTCTGCACTAGAAGATAATTCTACTTTAGCTTTCTCAGATGCCTCTTTCAAACGTTGTAAAGCCATAGGATCTTTGCGTAAATCTATTGCTTCGTCAGCTTTAAATTCATCCGCTAACCAATCCATAATTACTTTATCGAAATCATCTCCACCAAGGTGAGTATCTCCATTTGTAGATTTTACTTCAAATACACCATCTCCTAATTCAAGTACAGAAATATCAAACGTACCACCACCAAGGTCAAACACCGCTATTTTTTGATCTTTTCCTTTTTTGTCTAACCCATAGGCCAACGCTGCTGCAGTAGGCTCATTTACAATACGACGTACGTTCAATCCTGCAACTTCGCCCGCTTCTTTGGTTGCTTGTCTTTGAGCATCGTTAAAATATGCAGGTACAGTAATTACAGCTTCTGTAACTTCAGTACCAAGATAGTCTTCGGCAGTTTTCTTCATTTTTTGAAGCACCATTGCACTAATCTCTTGTGGTGTGTACATTCTGCCATCAATATCTATACGAACCGTATTATTGTCACCTTTTACTACTTTGTAGCTCCAATGTGAACTCTCTTCTGTTACTTCGTCAAATCTACGACCCATAAAACGCTTTACAGAGCTTATGGTATTTTGTGGATTTGTGATAGCCTGGCGTTTAGCAGGATCTCCTACTTTGCGCTCGCCATTTTTAAGAAACGCTACCACAGACGGTGTAGTACGACGCCCCTCATCATTTGCTATTACTACAGGCTCGTTACCTTCCATTACGGATACGCAACTGTTTGTAGTCCCTAGGTCAATCCCTATAATTTTTGCCATTTTGTTTTGTTTTATTGTTTGTAAGCATTAGACAATCATTGTGCCAAGGGGATTATTGTGCAAAAATGGCAGATTGGAGGATTATGTATCGCCAAAAAAGGAATAATTATGGCTTAAAGACTGAAAACGATGAATCTGTTAAGTACGCTAGCTGCTGGTTGTATTGGGTATTAAAAAAGTATGGGAAGAAATTGACGTTGGTAATACTATTTTCCTTTTTACCGTAAAAATTATTAGGGAAATAAACTGCACATGTATTGTTGAAATGTTCTGGTACAAAACTCTGATTGGTTTTATACAAATTAAAACCATGATCACTCATGAAGATTATTATAGCATTGGGATTTTTTTGTTTGATAGCAAGAATAATATTTTCTATTACTGTATTTGTGTATTTTAAATAAGAGAGAAATATTTCTTTGTTGGAATATACTTCCGATGTTAGTAATATTTTTTTATCGGTATCATTTCCTAAACTATCCAAATAATAAGGTGCATGTGGCATTAAAAAATGGGCATACAAAAAACTAGGCTTCGATTTTTTTTCATTTAAAAAGGAGTAAATGTATTTTTCCAAATTGATGTTATCGAATTTTTGCCCATAGAAAAGATTATCATAATAGGATGGAAAGAATCGTGTTATACTTTCCGGCATGCTTGTAGATAAATCCCTTAAAACTCTGTTGGGAAAAACTTTATCGTTTAATAGTTTTGTATGGGTATTTAAAAAATGATTTTTTGTATAAACACTTGGTTTATTCTTTAAATCGAATATGGAATAATTATAAATATCGTATCCCATTTTATCAAACACTTCAAAAACCGAAGCATTTTCTATTTCTTTTTGCCTAGCAAGCTCATCTTTCTGTGTAGGATTAGGCAATGAATAATTTTTAGGTATGTAGTTCATGTTAAACATAGATGCCATGCTAAAGTGGGTTACATTGTAGTTAGATTGTATAGGCAAACTTTTGAAAGAATGTTCTACCAAAAAACTATCAAATTTTTCATTACTAAAATTAAAACTGTCCTGTAAACTTTTTTGCCCAGGATAACTATCAAACAATAAAAAATACACATCAGGCTTTTGAATTACTTTACTATACTCAAAATTAATAACAGTCGTTTTTTTTGTAGTCTGAAATACTAAGGAAAGAATAGATACCAAATCGATCATACAATAGAGCAGCAATAAAATATTTACATACAATGTTATCTTAGCTTGTAGCTGCTGCCTTTTCTTTATAAACAAACAAACTAAACTCAACAATAATAAAATGAATGGAACAAAAACCAAGTAGGATTTAATTGGAGAAAAAAAAGAAATTGACCTTACAAAATCGTGAAAAGCTCCGAAAAAATAATAACAAGTAGATATAAAAAAAACTACCAAACTAGAGAATAAAAGTTTTCGTGAAACCAAAAATACAAATACAAATAAAAAAATAATTGTCATGAGCATTTGGAGCCCAGTTACGGTTACTTCATTTAATGTAAGTGAACCAAAGTTTTCTATACTACCATGTAGGCAAAAAAATAATACAAGGAGAAATAAGAAATAAGGATATTTTTTTAAATACTCCATTTATTTTCTTTTCATTAAAAATAAAATCCTTTCCGTATCTCCTACCCTTTCTTCTTTTATAAAATCGTAATAGCTAGCAAAAATATCTTTAAAAGAACCTAAATCGTAATCCCCAAATATATCTTCTCTATTTTGCAAAAGTATTTTTACTTTCTCATCAGATTTAGGTACAAACTCAATAATTAAATACGTACCCATTTCCTTTAGCCACTTTGCTAAGTAATCTAAAGGCACATTTGCGCCTATAGCCAAATGATGAACCAATGCCAACGCCATTACCAAATCCCCTTTTAATCTTGTCGTAAGGGATGTTCGTTCTTCGTTGTTCCATCCTACAGCGGGAGAAGGGGTATTAAGTGAGGCAAATAAAGGCGTAATATTCTTAATTTTTTCTTTTCTGATATTATTGTACAAATCGTTTACACAATTTACATCAAAATCTATGGCAACAATCTGTTTTACTTTGTCCTTTAGCAATAAACTAAAAACACCATCATTTGCACCAAGGTCCAAGAGCTTTTCAAAATTTAGCTCATTCGTAAATTTTTGTACCAATGTTTTTTTGGCTTCTAAATATTGCGCACTTAAAATTGTCTCCTCATAATAATCAACCCAAACAGATTTGGATTTTTTTACAGAAAGTGAATGCACCAATGATGACAATCCCTTTAACAACAACAAAAACTTTTCCTTACTAAAATTATTTTGTGAACCAGTATCTTCCTTTTTAGAGGATACGTTACTTTGCATATATATGTGCAAGTATACTTGTATGCTAAACCGGGAACGGAATGGCAGCAACGATTTTAAAACATCTAATGGAATACCATTGGAAAATGTTGTAAATACTTTACCCATATCTCTATGCCTATAATGCATCATTAATAATGGAGCTAAAAAGCTTTCACAAAATTGCCTGTAAGCAATCCAAGGTTTACCTAGTTCATATTTTTCAAAAGACAAAGTATCTATAAAAACGGGACGACCATTAAAAAACTGAATATTATATGGTGTCGCATCTTTCAAAAATAATCCCTTATCTAAAGCTTCCATCGCTATTTTTAAAGTAACGATTGCTGCATCTTTCCACATATTAAAACTCCACTCATAAGGATAACTAATAAAAGGCAGTTGTTCGGGGAAAATTATTTTACAATCACCAATTTGCGAAACATCAAAACTATTTTTATCAATTTCGGAATGGCTTATTAATCGTCCTGCTTTTGTAAGCGAGTCATACAAACCGGTATTCATTAATAAATCGTAATGTAAAAAATAAGAAGGCTTTATTATTCTATAAATCTTACCATCTTGCTTAAAAACAAAACCATCATTATCACGATAAGAGGAAGCAAGTGGGACTATGGAATGCATAATTTATAATTCGTTTTCTTTTTCTTCATCCTGTATTTTCTTTTTAGGAAATAAAAAGTATTTCAATTTCAACCAAGCATTTTTAAAAAAGAAAAGCGACCCTAAAACGCCTGCAATAATCATTTGGATTAAATAACTACCACTACTAGGATCTATGTAAAGAAAGATGAATAACATAATAGCCAAATTTACAGATAAAGATTCTATATATCTTTTCTAAATGTAAAATACTTCTGTGTAAAGTAACTAATGGCAACAACTATTACGGTAATTATAGTTTGAGAAAGATAAGTATTCATCCGAAGCATTTCTATAAAAAGTGTTTGCAAAAGAGCAGCAATACTCAAATTAGCAAAGAATGATAAAAAATACCTAAACAACTGTACCCTCCCAAGTATATTTGATTCTGTAAAAACTACAAATTTGTTTAATAAAAAACCTACCAAGAAAGTGAAACTTGATGATATAAATAATGACGCTTTGTGACTTTTAAAAACAAACCCAAACACAGAAACGGTATCCGCTAAAAAAACAAAATGAAATAGTACGAAAAAGAGCAGTAAGCCTAATAAAGTATTTCCACCCCCGCAAGCGGCATACCTAAACGTTTGAATAGGCATCAGCTTTTTAAACGGCGGATAAAAAAAATCAATAGATGATGTAAGTAACTTGTTCATTTAGTAATCAGTTGAAAGTTCACGGTTGACAGTTCACAGACGACAGTTGACAGTTCACAGTTGGCAAATTACAGTTAGCAGTTGACAGATTTTAATTTGCAGTACAGTTAAAAGTAGTTTTAGACCGAAGCTTAGAGTGTAAAGTTTGTAGCACACAATTTTTACTCAATACCAAAATCTACCATTCATCTCTTAACAGCTATTAACTGTTTTCTATCAACTAAGATCTATAATCTAACATGTATCTACCATCATCCTGCACCCATCCGCTAGCTATACATTTCCTCCCTCACTTCCTTAACTCTCTCATCTACCAAATATTCATCATAAGTCATTAATTTATCTATCATCCCTTTGGGCGTAATTTCTATAATTCTATTAGCCACGGTTTGCATAAACTGATGATCATGGGTAGAAAGCAATACAACGCCTGGAAAATTGACCATGCTTTCGTTAAATGAAACGATACTTTCCAGATCTAAATGGTTTGTAGGCTCGTCCAATATAAGTGTGTTAGGATTTTGCAACATCATTTTACTTACCATACAGCGAACTTTTTCTCCTCCACTAAGCACTTTTGTTTTCTTTAATATTTCATCGCCAGTAAAAAGCATTTTACCTAAAAAACCTCTTATAAAATCTTCATCTACATCTTTTGTTTGTGGAGGTACATACTGGCGTAACCAATCCATTAAATTATATTCGCTTCCATCAAAAAATTCGGTATTATCATTTGGTAAATACGCATTGGTAATGGTTGTACCCCAGGTAATTTCGCCACTATCCGCAGGTATTCTATTAGCAATTACTTCAAAAAAGGTTGTAAGCGCCAAAGGATCTCTGCTTAAAAATGCCACTTTATCATTTCTATGCAAATCAAAATTTAATTTGCTAAATAAGTATTTTCCATCTGCTTTTTTAGACAGATTTTCTACTTTAAGAATATCATTACCTACTTCTCTCTCTGGCTTGAAAATGATACCAGGATATTTTCTACTACTTGGCGTAATATCTTCAAATACCAATTTATCCAATGCTTTCTTTCTACTAGTTGCTTGCTTGCTCTTACTTGCATTTGCAGAGAAACGTGCAATAAATTCCAACAAATCTTTTTTCTTATCTTCTGCTTTTTTGTTTTTGTCAGAAGCTTGCCTAGCGGCTAATTGAGAACTTTCATACCAGAAAGTGTAGTTACCTGTATAAACTTTTATTTTGTTCTTATCCACATCCGCCACATGCGTGCATACAGCATCTAAAAAGTGACGATCGTGACTTACAACCAATACTATATTTTGGTAGTCTGCCAAGAAGTTTTCCAGCCAGGAGATTGTTTCCACGTCTAAATTATTTGTAGGCTCATCCAATAACAATATATCTGGATTACCGAACAAAGCCTGTGCAAGCAACACACGAACTTTCAAATTTGCACTCACATCTTTCATCAATTGTTGGTGTAATTCATCCTTTACACCGAGCTCACTCAAAAAAGTAGCTGCATCACTTTCTGCAGTATATCCACCCATTTCACCAAATTGCTCTTCTAGTTCACCTGCACGTATACCATCTGCCTCGCTAAAGTCTTCTTTTAGATAAATCGCATCTTTTTCATGCATGATACTCCACATCTTTTTGTGCCCCATCATTACAGTATTCAATACTGATTCTTCATCAAATCCAAATTGGTTTTGCGCAAGCACAGCCATACGTTCTCCAGGAGTTATGCTCACTGTTCCTTTGTTTGGCTCTATTTCGCCGCTTAAAATTTTTAAAAAGGTAGACTTACCTGCGCCATTGGCACCAATAACTCCGTAACAATTTCCTTTGGTAAAACTTATATTTACTTCGTCAAACAAAACCCTTTTGCCGTATGCAAGGGTCACATTATTTACACTTATCATAATTTTCTAAAATGGGCGCAAAAGTAACGAATTTTATACAAAAATTATAATGAAATTATTAATAATGTATGGCTTTTTAACATTTAAACGAAGACCCTATCAGCGTATCGATATCAATACTAACCAAGTTGGGTATGGAAAAGTTGGACGTGATTGTAGAATATTAAATCAAACCTCTACAATTTTAAATTTTTACTCCCCAACCCCATTCTAAAAAATTCGGAAAAGCCTTAGCCCAAGTGGGTACATCATGCCTTCCATCTGCTATTTCAAGATACTCAAGCGCATCATTTTTATAGCCTTTGTCTTTAAGTTCCCTAATTACACTTATTACATCATCAATAGCATCAATAACGCCGTTGTTATTCCTATCGGCAGTTTCATCCTGCGTACCAACTTCAAAAAAGAATTTGAGCCAAGGGTAATAATTACCTTCTCGTATTTGCCTATGCATAATGCGATCTTTATCCTCATCAAATGTAGCGTCTTCTTGGTCTTTATCTCTCCACCACAATGAACCACTAAAAACACCCACTTTGAAAAACTCATCCGGATGGTTCCATACAATATCCAATGCACAAAGACCTCCCAACGAAAATCCTGCAAAGGATTTCTCTTTAAAAGAAATGATTTCATATTGCTTACGAATAAAAGGAATCAGTTCATCCATTACAAACTCCGTAAATAAAGCAGCTTTGGCTCCTCTGCCTTTGTAGTCGAGGATTTTAGCTGTTCCATACTCATTTTTCCTATCGGGTGCACAATGAATACCCACACAAAAAACGGGCTCTATTTTATCATTTGTAAAAAGCGTATCCAAAATATTTTCAAAAGCCATTGTGCGAAGGTCTTGTCCGTCATTAACTAACAATAAACTTATAAATGGTAGTTTAAAGTATTCCTCAGAATAATAACAATCTATAATTACATCTCTTTTTAAATATGTTGAGCTAATTGTAAAACTATCTGTAATAATGTTTGATATCTCTTTGGTAAGCATAGTCAGCGAAATTAAGAAAAGCTATTTTAAAAACATAAATAGGTTTATAAAAACATAATTTGTTTTATTGGTTGTTTAAAAATATATTTGATTGCGTATTAATAAAACCATTCTATAAACTTTAAATGAGACAATTATGAAAAAAATTGGAATCTTGCATGGTAAGGAAAGAAGTTTTCCTGAAGCTTTTGTTGCAAGAGTAAACAGTAAAAATATTCCTGGCATTATGGCTGAGCCTGTGCATATAGATAAAGTAATGCAGGGGGAAGACAGCGGTTATGCAGTTATAATAGATAGAATTTCACAAGATGTACCCTTTTACAGAGCTTACTTAAAAAATGCTGCACTGTGTGGTACTGCTGTAATAAATAATCCATTTTGGTGGAGTGCCGATGAAAAATTTTTCAATAATTGTTTGTCTACAAAAATAGATGTGCCAGTACCCAAAACTGTAATTGTACCTTCTGCAGAATTACCAACAGATACTAGTGGAGATTCATTTAGCAACTTAGCCTTTCCTATGGATTGGGATAAAATTTTTGAATACGTGGGATTTCCTGCTTACATGAAACCACATGCAGGTGGAGGATGGAAGAGTGTCTATAAAATTTCTGATAAAGAAGACTTTTACAAGAAACATGCAGAAACAGAACAGCTCATTATGATGCTACAAGAAGAAATTATTTTTGATGAATACTATCGTTGTTATTGTATAGGGGGGAAGTATGTAAAAATCATGCCTTACGAGCCCCGTAATCCACACCACTTAAGGTATGTAGCAGATTTTAAACCTGATGCAGAAAGATACAAATTAATGGAAGATATTGTACTTCGTATATGTAAATATTTAGGTTATGATTTTAACACCGTAGAGCTTGCCTTGAGAGATGGAGTTCCTTACGCTATAGATTTCTGTAACCCTGCACCTGATGCCGAGCTTACAAGTGTAGGGCAAGAAAATTTTGACTGGGTAGTGGAAGCATCTGCAATTTTTGCCATAGAAAAAGCACAAGCACAAATTCCAGGGGAAGACAACCTTACTTGGGGCGAGTACATCAAACGCAGTTCTCACAAAGAAAAATTATACAAATAATATTTACCAACTACTAAAATAACTGTATGGCGAGTTTATCTTATAAACATTTTACACTTGGTGTAGAAGAAGAATACATGGTTATAGACCCACTTACGCATGAGCTTAAAAGTCATGACCAAAAAATTGTACAAGAAGGACAGAAAATTATCATGGACAAAGTGAAAGCCGAAATGCACCAAGCTGTAGTGGAAGTAGGTACTGATATTTGTGCAGATGTGGATGAAGCTTTTATGGATGTGGGTACGCTTAGAAAAACAATTAGTGAAATAGCAGATGGTCTTGGCTTATGGGTTGGTGCAAGCGCCACACATCCTTTTAGTCATTGGGAAGGTCAACTTATTACAGAACATGCACGCTACAGCGAAATTGTAAACGAATTGCAAGAAGCAGCTAGGAGTAATTTAGTTTTTGGGTTACATGTACACGTAGGCATGGAAACTCGTGATATGGCTATGCACATTGCAAACAGTGCTAGATATTTTTTACCTCATGTTTTTGCTTTAAGCACCAACTCTCCTTTCTGGGAGGGTAGAAAAACGGGTTACAAAAGTTTCCGTACAAAAGTGTTTGAACGTTTTCCTCGTACTGGTATTCCAGATCATTTTGAAAGTATAGAAGCGT
>JANMFB010000058.1:0-1792 GCA_031377605.1 Ferruginibacter sp. | reverse complement strand
AAATTATTTGAGTATGAAAATACACCTACTATTATTGAAGATTTTAGTAAGGCTTTACAAACAAGTATTCTTGCAGGTATAGAATTTAAAGAAATTAAAGAGCAGATAATTTTGAATGGTTATTTTTCTGCTGAAATATCTTTTAAAACTAAAAATAAGAAAC
The DNA here is from genome assembly GCA_031377605.1 of Ferruginibacter sp. Lineage (GTDB taxonomy): Bacteria > Bacteroidota > Bacteroidia > Chitinophagales > Chitinophagaceae > Ferruginibacter. Next base: position 1,629 of record JANMFB010000058.1, on the reverse strand, counting down.
ATTTTTGGGGAAGGTTACAACTAAACCATTTTGAAGCAAATGACACTAACTATTTGCTTATACAGATAGAAAAAATAGATCGGGCAAAAACAGCAGAAGATAAATTACAGAAAGAAGAAAAACGCTTTGGAGCATTATTGGATTACGCATCAATAGCGGTCATAATTGTAAATAGGCATCAAGAAATTGTATTAACCAATCCGTTTGCACTTAATTTATTTGGGTATGAATATTCTCATGAATTAATAGGGAAAACGCTAAATGTCTTAATTCCTTCCCGTTTTCATAAGATTCACAACAAGCACCACGATAACTATTATTCCAATGCAGAAAACAGGCCAATGGGTGTGGGTATGGATTTGTTCGGAATAAAAAAGGATGGCACAGAGTTTCCATTAGAAGTAAGTTTAGGTACCTATAAAACAGGTGAAGAAACTTTTGTAATTACCTTTGCGAATGATATTACTATTAGAAAAAAAGGTGAAGATGAAATACTAAAATTAAATGCAGAGTTAGAAAAAAAAGTAAAAGAAAGAACAGATGAATTGGCAATTAGTATTTCAAAATTACAGGCTCAAATAAAAGAGACTGAAGAAGTAGAAATAGAATTAAGAAATGCATTAGAAAAAGAAAAAGAATTAAGCGAATTGAAATCTAGATTTGTATCTATGGCCTCTCATGAGTTTCGTACACCACTTAGTACAGTATTATCATCTACTTATTTATTACAAAAATACATAAACACAGAAGATCAACCCAAACGAGAGAAACATATTGAACGTATTATATCTTCTGTAAAAATGCTAACAGATATACTGAATGATTTTTTAAGTGTAGGAAAGATAGAGGAGGGGAAAATTAAAACTAATTTTAGTAAATTCAATTTATGTAATTCTATCAATAATATCAAAGCTGAAATGAGTGAGCTAAAAAAAGAAGGACAACACATATATTACACACACATTGGAGATGAGATTATTTGGTTGGATGAATCGATGATGAAACACATTGTGATGAACCTTTTATCAAATGCTATTAAATTTTCTCCGGAAAAATCCATAATATATATTGAAACAGAAAATAAGGGTGATCATTTGTATTTAAGTGTAAAAGACAATGGTATAGGTATGAGTAGGGATGATCAAAAACATTTATTTGAGCGATTTTTTAGAGGGACTAATGTAACTAACATCCAAGGTACTGGGCTGGGTTTACACATTGTGCAAAAGTATGCCGAACTTATGAATGGTAATATTGAGTGCAATAGTGAGTTATATAAAGGAACTACTTTTAAACTAATATTCGAGATGGAAAACAAATTTGTATAACTTTTAAAATAAATATTTTGGTGAAGATATTATTGATAGAAGATAATGAAGACATAAGAGAAAACACTGCTGAAATTCTGATGCTAAGCAATTATAAAGTGTTTACTGCTACTGATGGAAAAGAAGGAGTAGAAGTTGCACTAAAAGAAAATCCCGATTTGGTTATTTGCGATATTATGATGCCAGTACTTGATGGTTATGGAGTATTGCACATGTTGCAAAAAAATGAAGCTACTAAAAACACTCCTTTTATTTTTCTAACTGCTAAAACAGAACGTGCTGACTTTAGAAAAGGAATGGA
>JANMFB010000057.1:0-14438 GCA_031377605.1 Ferruginibacter sp. | reverse complement strand
GGAAGCAGGTAATTTCTTTTGAGCCGTTTCTTCCGCTGTTACATCATCTGCATCATAGCCTGCATTTGCAATAGAAGTCTTTATTTCTTCAATGTTTGTTCTATCTGTAAGCCATGTAACCGTTACCGTTTTTTTCTTTACCTCTGCTTTTACAGAATTAATTCCGTAAGCTTTAAAAAGTGATCTTTCAATTCTATCTTTATCTAAGTCACAATGAAGACCAGGTACCTTTATAATAGCTTTGCCAGACACTTTTTGTTGTGCGTTTGCTGAATACATGAACGACAACAAAGCAATGAGTATAAGTTGTAAGGATTTCATTTTTTATTTTATGTAATTGTATATTTTTTGGAATATTAATATTTTTCAAGACTATCGAACTTAACACAAGTTAATTATTTACCCCACTCTGCGGGATTTTCTCTCCATTTTAACAAAGAATTTAATTGTTCCGCCGTTAACTCAGATTTATCTTTTGCAATATTTATTAGCGCTTCATAGTTGCTAAGTGAATATAAATTTATACCTGCCTTATCAAATGCCTCCGCAGCTTGTGGGAAACCATAATTGAAAATGGAAATCATACCTTCTATAATGAGGCCTTCTTTTTGTAACACTTCACAAACTTGCAAACTACTCTTACCTGTAGAAATTAAATCTTCTACTACAATTACTTTTTGCCCTACCTCATACATACCTTCTATTTGGTTTCCCATACCGTGCTCTTTTGGCTTGGGACGTACATACATGAAAGGTAATTTTAATTGATCTGCTGCCATTGCACCCCAAGAGATACCTGCAGTAGCAACACCTGCTACGGTTTCTGAATTAGCAAAATGTTCGAAAATAACTGCACTCAATTCACTTTTTATAAAATCTCTCACATAAGGATAGCCCAATGCTTTTCGGTTGTCACAATAAATAGGACTTTTCCATCCGCTTGCCCATGTGTAAGGATTCTCAATATTAAGTTTTACTGCATTTATCTGTAATAATTTTTCTGCAATCACTTGTGCTGCTGATGTCATTCTTTGATTATTTTTTTAATACGATTCTAAATGTTGTTCCTTTTCCTAGTTCACTTTGCTTTACAAAAATATCTCCTTTGTGGTATAAATTAATAATTCGTTTGCTAAGAGATAAACCAAGCCCCCATCCTCGTTGCTTTGTAGTAAAGCCTGGATTAAATACACTTAGAATATTTTTTTTACTAATTCCTTTATCGCTATCTTTTACATCTATAATAATTTGTGCCACTTCATTTTTTACCTCGATATTGATAACACCTTTACCTTCCATAGCATCCAAAGCATTCTTTAGTAAATTTTCAATAACCCAATCAAACAATGGTGGGTTTATCATAGCTATTATTTCTTCATCTCCATTAAAATTTACATTCATAGAAACTTTATCTGGAGACCGGCGTTTGATATAATTTACCATACTTTCTATTTGCAAATTCAAGTTTGTTTCTTCTAGTTTAGGTGTACTTCCAATCTTACCAAACCTGTCACTCACAAGTTTTAATCGCTCCACATCTTTACCCATTTCTAAGGCATATTTTATGGTGCCTTCATCATTTTTTAAGATCTCCATCCAACCTTCCAACGATGAAATTGGAGTACCTAACTGATGTGCAGTTTCCTTAGCCATACCTGCCCACACTTGGTTTTGCTCACTTTTACTCCTTGTAGATATCGCATAAGAAATTATGATGATAAATAATATTGCCACAATCAATTGAATAATAGGAAAATAGGTAATTTGTTTTAGCAAATCCGATTTTCCGTAGTAAGTAAAGTTCTTTTGTTTTTTATCTAAAGGATTTTCCCAAACAATTGGAGGATTAATGTTTTTTAATTCTGCCAAATTTTCTCTTAAATAAGAAGGGTTATTTGCAATTTTTGCCGAATCAAAATTAGAATTAAAAATACTATCTTTTTCATTTGTCTGAATAAGAGGTATATCCTTACTGTTCTCAAGTATGATTTTTGTGGCAAGTTTTGTATCAGTATTATTAATGTTATTTAAATCATTCACTGCCTCTACATATTGACCAATCTGCCTCTTTTCTTCAGCAGCAATTTTATTTGCCAGATAATTACTGAAGAAAATACTTGCTGTAATAAAAACAATAGCAAGTAAGCTCAAAATATTTCTTAAATTGAAGAAGCGCTCAAACATGATTAAAAATAAAGAAAAGAAACCGTAAATTAATTTTTACAAAAAGATTATGTTTGTAAAGCTATGAATGATATAATAACAGAGCAAAAAAAAACTATAAATGAAAATTTACCATTGGTTGCTGTGGTAATTTTAAATTGGAATGGGAAACATTTTCTTGAGAAATTTTTGCCATCAGTTATTGCATCTACTTATAAGAACATGCAAATTATAATAGCAGATAATGCATCAACGGATGATTCTGTTTCATTTCTTCAATCATATTTTCCTCAAATTCGTGTTATACAAAACAATATAAATGGAGGCTTTGCTAAGGGCTATAACATGGCATTAAAACAAATCCTTGCAGACTATTTTGTATTGCTTAATAGTGATGTAGAAGTAACCCCAAATTGGATAGAGCCCATCATTAGCTTAATGGAAAATGACAAACAGATTAGTGCTTGTCAACCAAAAATATTAGACCAAAAACGTAAAGCATATTTTGAATATGCTGGAGCTTGTGGAGGATTTATTGATAAATTAGGCTATCCATTTGCTAGAGGAAGGATATTAGAAATATTGGAAACTGACATAGGGCAATATAATAATGCGGTGCCTTGTTTTTGGGCAAGTGGCGCTAGCATGTTTGTTAGAGCAAATATCTACAAGGAACTTGGCGGCCTAGATGAGTATTTTTTTGCACATCAAGAAGAAATAGATCTTTGCTGGCGTATGCAACTCAGTGGTTATAAAATTTACGTACAACCCGAGTCTATTGTATATCACGTGGGTGGGGGCACATTACCAAAAGGAAATAGTAAAAAAGTTTATCTTAATTTTCGTAATAATCTAATAATGATTTTTAAAAATACTCCCACAAGTTCACTTATAATTAAGCTACCTATCAGATTTGGTTTGGATGCGCTTGCTGCTTACAAAGGTCTATTTTCAGGCGATATTGGCTATTTTATTGGTGTAATTAATGCACATTTTAGCTTTGCAAAGTGGCTTTTGTTTCATAAAAAGCAATCTTTATATCCAATTATAAAAAACAAAAACTTGCATGGCCAATATCCTAAAAGTTTATTGTGGGATTATTATATCAAAAAGAAACGAAAATTTTCTGAAATTATGGGTAGCAAATAATTTTTTTTACATATTTTTGCGTCAGAAAAATAAAAAATGGAAGAACAAATAATAGAAAATAAAGACAAAGATATTACTCACAGTTGGGTATCAACTTCTCGTTTTATTTGGCTTTGTCAGATATTTGTGGTTATAGCAATTATTTTATCTGCTTGTGTAGCACAATACCAGCACCGCTATAAAGGTAAGCCAGATGTAAAAGTACCAGAAAACACACTTTACAATCCTACTTACAAATAAAATTTTGTAGTTAGTATACAATCCTTATTTTTGCAGTCCGAAAAACAAATTCAATAAAATTTGAAACTCGGCAGAGTTCTTATTCATTACAAGCGGAAGTAGCTCATTTGGTAGAGCGCGACCTTGCCAAGGTCGAGGTGGCCGGTTCGAGCCCGGTCTTCCGCTCACAAAAACGCTCGTACACTTTACGAGCGTTTTTTTTTCTTTCTTAACGGAAAGAAAAGCCCCGGTGGTGAAATTGGTAGACACGCAGGACTTAAAATCCTGTTGGCAGCAATGTCAGTAACGGTTCAACTCCGTTCCGGGGCACACAAAACGTCTTTTATGAAAGGCGTTTTTTTTTGACTAGATTTTTTCTGCGGCTATGGCGAAATTGGTAGACGCACTACCTTGAGGTGGTAGCGCCCATACAACGGGTGTGTCAGTTCGAATCTGATTGGCCGCACATTTTTTGAAGCTGTATTAATCGATGAAGTTCTTCTGAGGTTGATACAGTTTTTGCTTTTCTAGTATCTGTAAAATAATGTTTTCTTGGTAGTGCCACTCCTTAAACTCCGGGTCAGGCTTTCCGTTACAATCCCTCACGCAAATGGAGTCTTTAAAACTTTGCAAATATTATCTGTACCAAAGTTTATTTCCTACATTTTATTTTTAAATTATGACACAAAAGGAATACATACATCTAATTAGGGCAAATAATCTCTATTAATTATCTTTAAAAAAATTACAACGATGACCAATGATATTAAATGCCCTAATTGTGGGCATCAATTTGATGTGGAGAATGTACTTGCAACTAAAATAGAGCAAGAGTTGCAAATAAAATATCAAAACAAATTACAACAATCGCTTGGTAAAGTAGAAGATGAAAAGAAAAAGTTAGAGGCAGATTTGCAATTATTTGAAGAGAAGAAGAAAAACCAGAATGAGATTTTTTTGCAAAAGATGCAGCAAGAGAAAATAAAAATGGAAGCAGAGTTGCAAGAACAGTTGCGTAGAAGTATTTCATCTGATTATGAGAATAAACTAAAAATGCTACAAGAAAACAATGCAGATAATGAAGAAAAATTAAAAGAAGCTCGAAAGAAAGAATTAGAATTTCTACAAAAAGAACTAGCATTACAAAATAAGGAAGCTGAACTAGAAATTACTTTACAAAAGAAACTGCAGGAAGAAAGACACACATTAGGAGAACAAATACGCAAGCAGGAAATAGAAAAAAATTCATTGAAAGAAAACGAATACATGTTGCGTACTCGTGAGCTAGAAAAACAATTAGACGATAATAAGAAACTTGTAGATGAAATGAAACGCAAAGCAGAACAAGGTTCTATGCAATTGCAAGGTGAAGTACAAGAACAAGCTTTGGAAGAAATGCTGGCTGCTACATTCCCCTTTGATGTAATAAGTGAAGTAGGTAAAGGTGTAAGAGGTGCAGATTGTGTACAAACCGTAAGAAATCACATAGGGCAAGAAGCAGGGAAAATAATTTATGAAAGCAAGCGTACGGAAGCATTTGCAGGAGATTGGATAGACAAATTAAAAAAAGATATGCTAGCACAAGGGGCAGATATTGCTGTGATTGTTACCAAAACAATGCCCAAGGATTTGCATCAGTTTGGAGAAAAGAACGGTGTCTATATTTGTACTTTTGGAGAAGCAAAAAGCCTGGCTCTAGTACTACGCAATGCCATTTTAAAAATAAGTGAAAGCCGTAGTAGCCAAGAAAACAAAGGTGAAAAAATGGTAGCAATGTACAATTACCTTACAAGCCATGAGTTTATTGGCAATATGAATGCCATGCGAGAGGGCTTTAAAGGGCTGCGCTCTATGATGCAAAAAGAAAGAGAAGATTTTGAAAAAAACTTTAAGAAAAAAGAAAAACAAATAGAGTTAATTATACAAAACTCATTGCATATTTCTGGCTCCGTAGAAGGAATTGCCGGGCAAGATTTAATAAATATGCAATTGGTGGAAGGGGAGGACCAAGATTAAAACAACACTTAATGCCGAAAGATACTATATGGTTAGATAATGGGAAATTTATTGAATTAGATTCTTCGGTTGAACTCAATGATGCTACAATTACTGAACTTATCGATGAGTCAAATAATAGTTCCAACAGAAACCAATATGCTGAGGATAAAGCTTACTATGATAATTTAGGAAATTACATTGTGCTACTCCTCTTATGCTGCTTCACTTTATTTATAAGATATGCTTACAAAAAAGCCAAACATAAAAGAGAGAATCCCTTGGAAGATCACTCAGACTGGGTAGAGATTGGCAGTGGACCTATTTTAGGAACACAACATGAAAAAGAAGATTATGCAATTATGCAAATACAAAAGAAAAGATTATCTCCCCCTGTATTGGTTTATAATGGTCGAGATTTACATTTTAAAAATGAGCAAATTTTATCGGTTTTAACTAAAAGGTTTCCCTACTTTAATAATCTATCTACTGAAAATAAAAACAAATTTCTAAGCAGACACAAAAGATTTTTAAGAGATAAAAAATTTAAAATTCATGACAAAAGCGGTTTTAAAGAAATGCCCATATTGCTCTCTGCCACTGCCATACAACTAAGTTTTGGTTTGGAAGAATTTATGCTTCAGGATTATAAAAATATCCATATTTTTCCAGAGGAATTTTTGGGTACATACCCTACAATAAGATTCTTGGCAGGAAATGTTTCAGACGACTGTATTAATATTTCTTGGAAACATTATTTGGAAGGTTATGAAAATAAAGAGGATGGACAAAATGTAGGATTACACGAAATGGCGCATGCCTATTACACACAGCACCTAATGTATGACGAGGATAAAGGGTCGTCTTTTGTAAACTCCTACAACAAATTTGCTAAAGAAGGAAGTGTCATTTTTGAGGAAGAAAAATTAGTAAATAAAAATCTTTATTCAGATTACGGTTTAAGAAATATACAAGAATTTTGGGCTGAAAGTGTAGAAATATTTTTTGAAAAGCCTTTGATAATGAAAGACGAATATCCGGAATTATACCTTTTGATGAGCAAATTATTGAATCAAAATATGGTTTAAGGATTTGTAAATACCCAACTCAAATTATTCCCTTCCAAAGAAATGTTATGAACTTTTAAATTAATAATTTCCTTTTTACAAAAAGTGCAATTAGCAATAAAAGTATTAGCTTCTCTCATAATGGAATTTATCTGCATGTGCTTTATGAAATCAACTTCTCCTTGGCCAAACCATTTAAACATGGCTTCTTTTATGCTCCATGCCATGGTAAGCAATGAATGCCCGTGAGATTCTACTTGTTTTATGATGTTATTTTCTTCAATTGATAGGAACTTATGTTGTACTCGTTGAATTTTTGGATGTGGAATTTCAATATCTACTCCTACCCTATTTTTAGTACTTACTATAGCTGCTGCATAGTCGCCACAGTGAGAAATAGAGAAATGAAAGGCTTCATCAGGCAGAAAGGGCTTTCTGGTATCGGCAATTTTGATAAGCTCAGTAGGAAAATCAGGGAACAGCATACTTAGCAAATGCCTACCTGCGAGATGTTGTAGTCGTTTGTGTGGGTGTGTAATGCTACGTTGCAAAGAATATTTTTCAAAAAAGAAATCTTCGGCTTCTGTAATATGCCAAACGCCTATTTTTGTAGTATTATTTATCTGATTCTGGTAAATGAGTGGCATGGAGTAAAATTACACAAAAGAAGCAAAGATGATTGAACTAAAAAGACAGAACTATTTAAAGTGGGACTACATGATTTGGGTTACAAGCTCAAAAAGATGAATAAATTAATTGTGTCCCTTGTGTAATACTTAGTGACTTTATAGTTAAAAAAAAGATGAATAAAAAGATAAAGATAAAGAGTGCGATACTCCTTCGGCGAACAGGCTGCCACTGATGTTCATAAAAGCGGTAATACTGACTAACAAAAAAAATAAAAAATGATATTAAGCGATTTAAGAATTTTAGAAGAAATGGAGAAAGGAACAATTAAGGTTGCTCCTTACAACCGAGCAGATTTGGGAAGTAACAGTTATGATGTGCACCTTGGTAAGAACCTAGCAACGTATGAACATGCAGAACTTGATGCAAAGAAACATAACCGAATTAAGCATTTTGAAATACCTGAAGAAGGTATTTTATTATTACCACACATGTTCTATTTAGGGGTTACCGAAGAGTACACAGAGACTCATGCGCATGTTCCATTTCTTGAGGGAAAATCTTCTACAGGCCGTTTAGGGATTGACATACACGCTACTGCGGGCAAAGGCGACGTGGGTTTTTGTGGCCATTGGACTTTAGAGATTTCAGTAAAACAACCGGTTAGAGTTTATAAAGGTATGCCGATAGGGCAACTTATTTATTTCCCTGTAGAAGGAGAGATAGAAGTAAAATACAACCAAAAGAAAAATGCTAAATACAGTGGCCAACCAGATATGCCTGTGGAGAGTATGATGTGGAAGAATCAATTTTGAGTTTTAAGTTTTAAGTAATAAGTAAACGTTTTAAATAATGCGAAAGTATAAACTAGTTATTGTATTATTTTTCTTTTGTGTTAGTGTGCAAGCTCAAATGGCTGCTGATTCTGTGTTGAATTTTATTAACACTCATAGAAATCAAGCTGCTTTATTTGTAATGCAAAACGACACACTCATTGCCCACTTAAATGAAGATAAAATGATGCCACTTGCTAGCACATTAAAAATATTGGTAGCCATAGAATTTGCAAAGCAAGCCGCTAAACATGATATAGACGAAAACGAACTTGTTCCTTTAAAAGATTTGGAACGGTATTATCTGGCAAATACTGATGGAAATGCTCACCCCGATTGGATTGCTTATGAAAAAAGCATAGGCCATATTAAAGACGATAGTGTTGTATTACTTGACGTAGCAAGAGGAATGATTCAATTTAGCAGCAATGCAAATACGGAGTACTTAATGGATTTATTGGGATTGGATGAAATACAGAAAAACTTAGAACTTTTTAAGGTAGAGAAGCATAGTAAAATCTATTACATTGTTACATCACTTTTTATGTATCAAAATCCTAGAAAATTGAATGAGGATAAAGTGATAAAGGGTATAAAACAATTAACAGAAGAAGCATATTGCCGCTATATTTATGATATACACAAGGCTTTGAAAAATGACACCATTTTAAAATCGAGATTTAATCCAACAGACTTAAGCATGAAAATGCAAAAAGTCTGGAGTGATAGATTGCCATCATCTACTACCAAAGAATATGTAAAAATTTGTAATGCGCTAAATAACCGAGCCTATTTTGATGAAGACACATACGCTATACTATCGTTGATTTTAGAAACAGCCATGGAAAATCCTGCAAACAAACAATGGCTATCACATCTTGGTATGAAAGGAGGAAGTACCGCTTGGGTACTTACCAAAGCTACCTATGCAACAACTAAAAAAGGAAAACGAACAGAGTTAGCTTATTTCTTTAATGACTTATCGGAAGCGGACAACGAAAAACTACAGGGCTGGATGAATGAGTTTGAATTACAGATCATTGCAAAACCCGAGTTTAGAAAGAAGTTGGGAGAAATGTTTAAATAAAGATGCATTAATTCCATTTTTATTTGAAAAAGCAATAAAATGTAATTTTAGTAAAGTGTGAAGAAGCTTAGATTATTAGTTTTTTATTTCTAATTCACCTTCCCTTTTATTTCTTGCAACTTTAATAAAGCCTCTACGGGTGTAAGTCTATTAATATCTACCGCCTCTAATATTTTTCTTATTTCTTCAAACGTAACAGAGTGCGCATCAAAAATATTTAGTTGCATTTTAGGTATTGAAAGTTCTTTAACTTTCTCTTTTATATCTGCTAGTTGTACAATATTATCTTCACCTTCGTTCTTTTTTTCTAATTGCAATAATATTTCATTTGCCCTCTCAATAAGCGCTGGTGGCATACCTGCCATACGTGCCACATGTATACCAAAGCTGTGTGTGCTTCCGCCTGGTGCAAGTTTACGGAGGAAAATAATTTTATTACCCACTTCCTTATTAGTAATATGATAATTTTTTATTCGTTCAAATTTATTTTCCAATTCGTTCAACTCATGATAGTGCGTTGCAAATAAGGTTTTGGGTGCATGCTTACTTTGATGAATAAATTCTGCGATACTCCATGCAATAGAAATACCATCATAAGTGGAAGTTCCTCTACCAATTTCGTCCAATAAAATAAGACTACGAGCCGATAGATTATTGATGATACTTGCCGTTTCATTCATTTCTACCATAAAGGTGCTTTCGCCGCCAGTAATATTATCAGAAGCGCCTACCCTAGTAAAAATTTTATCTGTTAGCGGAATTTTAGCAGCAGATGCTGGGACAAAACTTCCCATGTGTGCCATTAAGGTAATGAGTGCGGTTTGGCGCAGTATAGCACTTTTACCACTCATGTTTGGCCCAGTGAGAATGATCAATTGATTGCTGTTTTTATCTAAAAAAATATCATTACTAATGTATGATTCGCCTATAGGGATATTTCTTTCAATCACCGGATGACGACTATCTTTTAAATCTAAGTCAAAGCCATCGTGCATGAAAGGTTTTTTGTAATTGTAATGCAATGCATTTTGAGCAAAGCAACAAAGGCAATCCAATACTGCCATTACATGACCATTTACTTGCATGGGCGCAATAAAATCTTGCAACTCACTTAACAAATCTTGAAAAAGTTGTTGTTCAATTTGAAAAATTTTATCTTCAGCTCCTACAATTTTTTCTTCATATATTTTTAGTTCAGGAGTGATATATCTTTCGGCAGTAGTTAAAGTTTGTTTCCTTATCCACGTTTCAGGCACTTTATCTTTGTGTACATTTGTTACTTCCAAATAATACCCAAATACATTATTGAAACTAATTTTTAGCGAAGAAATACCAGTTTTTGTAGATTCTTTTTGTTGTAACTCTAATAAATAATTTTTACCTCCACTTGCTATTGCCCTAAGTTCATCTAGTTCTGAATGAATACCTGCAGCAATGACTCCACCTTTGTTTGCCATAGAAGGGGGCGTTTCATTTATTTCTTTTAATATTTTATCGAGAATATAATCGCAACTATTTAAACTATCTCCCAACCTTTTTAAATATTCATTTGTTGAATGCTCACAAATTAATTTAATGGCAGCTGTTTGCTGTAAACCTCTTGCTACTTGCAAAACCTCTCTTGGATTTATTTTTTTAAGTGGTACTTTAGCAGCCAATCTTTCTACGTCTCCTGCTTGCTTTATATGCTTTACAACCTCGTTGCGAGTATCTGTTTCTTTTATAAAATATTCTACTGTATGGAGTCTTTCATTTATTCTTGTAATATTATTGAGCGGCATAAGCAACCATCGCTTCATAAGTCTTGCACCCATGGGCGATACAGCGTTATTTAGCGTTTTAAACAAACTGCTATTTTCATTGTGGCTGATCAATTCCAGATTTCGAATGGTAAATCTATCCATCCACAAATGCTCCTCTTTATTTATTTTTTGCAAAGAAGTAATATGTTGCAAATTGGGATGCTCTGTATCTTTCAAATAATGCAAAATTGCACCAGCTGCAATAATTCCTTCATTCATTCCATCCACTCCAAAACCTTTTAAACTATGTGTTCCAAAATGTTTTAGTAAAATTTCGTTTGCATAAGCATCAGCAAAAATCCATTCGTCCAATGAGTAGGTAAAAAATGAATTGCCATAATTTTCTTTAAAAAACTTCTGTTTGTTTCTTTGAAAAATAACTTCAGCAGGTTGTAAACTTTGCAATAATTTATCAACGTATTCTTTATCTCCTTCGGCAATAAAAAATTCGCCGGTGGAAATGTCTAAAAATGAAATACCTGTTTTATCATCTGTAATATGCAATGCAGCCAAAAAATTATTCGTGTTATGTTCGAGTAATTTATCGCTTGTGGCCACACCTGGAGTAACCAATTCTGTTACGCCACGTTTTACAATTCCTTTAGCGGCTTTGGGGTCTTCTAATTGGTCGCAAATAGCAACACGGTAGCCAGCCTTCACCAACTTGTGCAAATAAGTATCCAATGCATGGTGTGGAAAACCAGCAAGATCTGCCGATGCCGAGTTTGCGCCATTCCGTTTTGTAAGTGTTATGCCCAAAACATTCGAAGTGTTTACAGCATCTTGCCCAAAAGTTTCGTAAAAATCTCCAACTCTAAATAATAAAATAGCATCAGGGTATTTTGCCTTGATGGCATTGTGTTGTATCATTAAAGGTGTTTCTGCTGCCGCTTTTGCCATGTGCAACAAAAATATAGATTTTGGATTGTTTTAACTATTAGTTATTCTAAACCCTTTGCTAACATTATTAACATTTTATTATTTAAGGATGTTAAACTAAATAAAAATACAAATGTCTATCACTTATCTTTGCACCGCAAAAACACCCATATGAATAAAATATACCTTTCCCTACTATTAGTACAGTTTACAACATTAGGGGCAATAGCCCAAACACCAAAAGGAATGGGTAAAAACGATCCAAATGCAAAAGCCATTTTAGATGCTGTAAGTGCAAAACTGAAAACTTATAAAAATGTGGCTTCAAAATTTAGTATAAAAATTGAAAATTCTGCAAATAAAGTTATAGGTACAAAAGGAGGAAATTTTTCCTTAAAAGGACTTAAATATAGGATTGCAGCTACGGGGCAGGAAGTATTTTCAGATGGAATTAATTCTTGGACTTACGATAAAGCTGCCAACGAAGTAACGATAGCCAAAGTAGAACCAAATTCTAGTGCAATTACACCACAAAAATTATTTACTAATTTTTACGATAAAGATTTTTTATATAAATTAAATGGTACAAAAGGAGTTACAAGCGAAATAGAACTTACTCCATTAGATAAAACAAAAGCCATCTACAAAATATTACTTTATGTGAGCAATAGTTCTATTATTTCTGCAAAATTTTTAGAAAAAACAGGTAACAAATATACGCTTGGTATTACTAATGTGCAACCCAATGTTACTTTACTAGATGCTGCTTTTAATTTTGATGCAAAAAAATACCCAGGAGTGGATATTATTGATTTGAGATAATTTGCTAACGGGCTAATTTGCTGATGTGCTGATTAAAATGAAGACTGTAATTAATGAAGACATATTTTTAAAATAAAAATCAAATTGATTCAATTTTTTATTAAGCATTTGTCTATCAAGCTTCCTCCTTAACAAACCACATTATCCAATTAGCATATTTTTATCCACCCCATCTAAAAGATTTCAAATTCAACCCTGCCAAATCTATAACCCTATCCACCACAGTGGCAGCAACGTCTTCAATTGTTTTTGGCAAGCTATAAAACGAAGGAGTTGCAGGACAAATAATTCCACCCGCAAGCGTAATCGTTTCCATATTTTTTATGTGAATGAGATTATAAGGTGTATCTCTAGCAACACAAATTAATTTTCTTCTTTCTTTCAAAACCACATCCGCAGCTCTGGAGATAAGATCGTTGGAGATACCGGATGCTATGCGTCCAAGTGTACCCATACTGCAAGGAATTATAATCATTGTACCAAACTGCCCAGAGCCAGATGCAAATGGCGCATAAAAATCTTGCTGCCCGTATGTTTTTATAGAAAACTTATTGAAGTCCTCATTACCCAACTCAGTCCGCCAAACATCTTTAGCATTATCACTCATTACTAAGGCAAGTTCTTCAATTTGATCTTGCAAAAGAGATAGTTTTGTTAATAATACCTTTGCATACACGGAACCACTTGCACCGGTAATAGCAACTACAATTTTTTGCTTATTTTTATTCTCCATTTTATAAAGTTAAAACAAATACGGATGAGGAACTTTTTCAGTTTTATAATTATTGCTTTTATGAGCATTTCCATAGTTTCATTTTCTCTCAAAAACAAAGAAAAAGTGAACTGGATAACTGTAAAAGAATTAAACGAGCAATATGCAAAAAATCCAAAGCCAATTCTTATTGATATTTATACTGATTGGTGTGGATGGTGTAAAGAAATGGATAGAACAACGTATACAAATGAGAAACTTGCATCGTATGTAAATACAAAATACTATGCAGTAAAATTTAACGCAGAAAGTAGAGATATTTTAACGTTTAATGGTAAACAATACAAATTCAACCAGCAATATAAAACCAACGAATTGGCTATTTATCTTACTGACGGCCAGCTATCTTACCCTACTACCGTTTTTATGAGTGGCATAAATACGCAACCAGCTTCACTACCGGGTTACATGAAGCCAAAGCAAATGGAAGCACCATTAAAATATTTTGGTGAAAGAGCAGATAAGAATGAAACTTTTGTTGTTTTCAATAAAAGCATGAAAGCTGAGTGGTAAATTTTTAGGGATATGAGCATTTGTTCCATGATTAATCTTCATTTGCAAGAATTCTTTGTTGTGTTTTTCTTTTTGGGGAAAAGAAAAATACAATATACGTTTGAACACCTATTTTTCAACTTGGCTTTTACCTAAGCGAATATTTTACCAAAAGGGTCACAAAGTGTGTAACCAAGAAGACAACAAATCTTTGCGACCATTGTGAGCATTTTTTGAGGTCTTTGTGGTTAAATAAACTACCAAGTGTAACTATCTTTGCAAAAAACAAGACATGTCCAAGTTAGAATCGATCTTGAATAAAATTTCTACAACTGCTAAAGAAAACACACTTCTAAAAATTACGCTAGGTAACAAAAAAGATAAGAAGGATGAACTCAAAAATATTTTCATAAAACCGACTATCATTAAAAATGACTTAATGCTTTCTTTTGTATATAGACATCCTACAAAAGATATTACAAAGAATTTTTCATTAGCAGAAAGTATGATCGCATTAAAAAAATTAGTAGC
>JANMFB010000033.1:0-4334 GCA_031377605.1 Ferruginibacter sp. | reverse complement strand
CATAAAAAAGAGACTGCCCTTTTTTTGTTTTGGAACAGCCTCTTTTTATATTTAATTCTTATAAATTTTACTTTCTAATTATTTTTTGAGTGAATTTCTCCGTTGCAGTATTTATTTGTAGAAGATAACTGCCAGATGCTATTTGCTCTAAGTCATTTAAAACAACTAAGTTATTTCCTTTTAATAGGTTTATTTTTCTGTTTATTAACTCTTTGCCTTCAAGTGAAATTATCCGGCAGACTGCAATTTCATCTTTTAGTGCATTCATAGTTATTCTAATATTATTTTCAAACGGATTAGGGAAAACACTCCAGTTTCCGGAACCTTTAAGCCTTATAAATATAATTCCAGAAATGCTTATCGTACCATCAAACTCTACAGTCCTAAGGCGGTAGTAAACAATGTTGCTCTGAGGAAGATTCCCGTCTACAAAATCGTAATTATTTATAGAAGTAGTTGTTCCATTTCCTTTTACTGTTCCTATCTTTTTAAATGTTACCCCATCTTCACTTCTTTCTACATCAAAATGATCGTTGTTCAATTCATTTTCTGTAATCCAGGTTAAATAAGTATTTTGATTTTTTAAAATACCTGAGAATGAAATTAACTTCACAGCTAGTGGCCCTCCTTGTGGGCCAATAATTACTGTACCATCATCTGTAAATAACTCATTTGATAAAGAAGTGGTAGTTACACGAGCTGTGTTTATAACACTTCCGGGTATTGCTGGTACTCTTACTTTGAATTGTAAGCTGAAAGAAGTACCAATTGGGACTTCACCTCCACTTGTTGGAGTTGCACCGTTTCCAATAAAAAATTTCACATAATTTCTGCTACCAACATTCGATTTAAAACCGAGGTCATCACCCATTCCATCTGTAGGGAATACACTTCCTACAACTCCCGGTGCATTTACTATTTTTAAAGAGTTAAGTACATAAGTAACATTTGTCGGCAGCGAATCCACTACAAATGTGTTATATCCATTACCCAACCCACTATTTGCACCTGAAAGTGTATAGGTTAATTCTTCATTTGGGTCTAAAGCATTATTGCTGTTTGCGTCTGTTACTGTTTTAAGTAGCGTAATTAATGGGGTTTTCATTTTAATCGCAAAGCCAAAAACACTAGGAAAATATTGATCTGCTTCTGTCCCAAATTCAATATTTACAGTAGTGGCATTTGGTAGAATACCGAAACCTGTTCCTACTTCTATCTCATCAATATCAATACCCATCTGGTTGCTATAATTTGGATTTTTTGTAGTTACATAACTTCCATTTTTTGAAATGCTTCCATTCCAAAAATTACTTGTAGGATTTACCAAATTACTTACAGCCACTCCATTAACCTTTATATAATCTCCCGCAGGATTAGCAACTGATCCGCCTAAGTTTGCATCGCCTTCCCAAACCATTGTATGCATAATAGCATCCGACAATGAAATAGTACTACCAGGCACATTTAAACCATTTAAGGTGATTGTAGATATATTACCACCGCTAAATACTCTTGAAAAACCATCATACAATCTCACACTTGTAAAAGGCAGGTTTGTATTTTCATAAGCAATTTGTATACACCAACCTCCATAACGACCACCGCCAGATATTGCACCAGATAAACAAGGTACATCTGCTATTGTATATGTACCAGCACCATTTAATTGTATAAAGGATGTGATGTCAATGTACGATTGATAAACTATTTCAGTTGATGAAGTAAGGGCAAATTGATCTACACTGCTTGCAGCTGCTAATGCATTAGAATATGCCCCTGAAGAACCTTTCCTAATTTTTATTTTGCGAAGCGTATCTGGTGAGTTTAAAAGTAATGAACCATCTATTCTTCCACCCCAATAAAGCCTTGCAAATTTTATGGTGTTAGTACCAATCGGTAAAACCAAATTTGCAGATGATGAATTTGATGGTCCTGTATATGGAGGGGCGTTTCCTACAAGGCTCATATTAAATAGAAAATCATTGCTGTTGGCTGCATTTTGATGTACTTCTACAGCAATTACGTTATTACCTGCTACAAATGCAGAAGATGGGATTATAAATGTTTCTCCTGAAGTTGAATTACTGCTCGTTGCTTGTGTGGAAAACGAAATTACACCCGATGGCATATTTGAACGTTTTACTTCTACACCATTTACATATATCACTGCTCCATCATCATAGCTATAAGTACAAGTGAAATATGAATATAAAGATGGGTTGGTTATAGTTACATTTTTCAAAAAATAATTTGTTATACTTTTTGGAATTGTAGTAGTAAGGCCATCTCCTGAATAACCAAATGATGCGGTTCCTGTTGCCCAAGTAGCGGGTGGGGGCGTTGATAACGAGCGCCATGTAGTTCCTTGGTCTGTAGCAGGGGAATTATAGCTCCAAGTAGTAACACTGTTAAATACATTCAATTGTGGGATTGGTCCACCATCAATATTTACTGGTTGCATGTTTTCATTGTCATTTCCATATTGGCTAAAACCCACTCCCCCAACACCATTTAAAGGGTCGCTAGTCTCATTCATCTTTAAGGTACTAGGAAATACATCTACAATGTGCATACTAGTGTTCCCAAATATGGCAATACTACCTTTTAAGTTTTGGGAATAAACCTGCGTGTAAGGTCTAATTTGAGCATTAACAGCGTTGCAAAATAGTAGTACCAGAGCCAATATCTTGACTTTTTTGGTAAAATCCGTAAGCATTTTTTTGTGTTTAAGTTAAATAAATAATACAATAACGAACAAAAAGTAGCTTTGGATAGATGATGGATTGAGGGGTGAATATTTCTGGCTGTTATAGGAGAATATTTACATTATTTGCTCCTAATTTCAGATCAAGATTTAAACGGTAATGTAAAAGTAAGATAAAAAAGTGTTTTTTTATCTTTTACGAAAAAAAATATACTTAATTATTTTTAATTAAGTATGTGTATTGGTGTTAGAACGAAACAAATATCTCAGAAATTGAGTTTAAATCAAAAGCTAAAGGGAAAATATCATTTTTTAAATCCTTCAAACAGTTTATTAAATTTTTCCACTTTTGGTCTCACTACAAACTGGCAATAAGAAGCAGATGAGTTCTGATTGTAATAATTTTGATGGTAATCTTCTGCAATATAAAAATCTGTGGCAGGTTGGATAATAGTTACAATAGGATTTTTAAAATTAGCAGAATCATTTAATTGTGCTATATAATTTTCTGCAACTAGCTTTTGATTTTCATTTTGATAAAAAATAACACTTCTGTATTGAGTTCCTACATCATTCCCCTGTCTGTTAAGCGTTGTGGGATCGTGGGTTTCAAAAAATATTTTTAATAACTCTTCAAAGCTAAGAACGCTATTATCAAAAGTAACACGCAAACACTCTGCATGGTTTGTTGTACCTGTACAAATCTCTTTATAAGTAGGGTTTTCAGTATCACCTCCACTGTATCCACTTTCTACACTAATCACTCCCTTCACTCTCTGGAATACAGCCTCTGTGCACCAAAAACACCCGTTACCCAATGTAATTATTTCAATATTACTTTCTTTCATTTTTTATTTAATTTAATGGTGGGATTGTATTCTCTTCCCCACCTTTTATTTTCTTCTCATCTAAGTTACCATTTATGTCTCTAATTGGATTTGGAACACTTTGCTTTTTTACTGGGCCGTTCCCAAAAACAGCATTTGTATAAACCCATTTTCCATTTCTCCATTTAAAAGCTTCATATTCACCATCTGCAACCAATGTCCATTTTTTTTGTGGCGCATTAGATTCTGATTGTAATTCATCAAAAACTACTGCATCTAAATCTGCATCATATGATAGGCGAGGAGAGGATTCTTTTTTAAATTCATAAATAAAACGGGCCATATTTTTTGGCATATTTCCATTGCTTCCGGTCACAAATATCTTATTCCCAAAAACAGGTTTCCCCTCTATGAATTCTAAAATATCCATTATTTTTTTGTCGCTTCTTATATTGTTTTCATCAAAACCTAGTAGGGTGTAATAAGTATGACCCTCATGTTTTTTCATAATGATTTTGTAATATACTGCCCCAATCCAACCAAAGTTATTGCCTATAGTGTCGCTTGGATTTGTTGTTATATCTGATTTATCTATGAGAACAAAAGGTTTGAAAGAACCATCAACTGTTCGCATTTGTATGGCACCGTGCTGGCGAATACTATTTTCGTTTATCATTAATTGCCAAGTAAAAATCCTGAAACTAGCTATGAGCAGGCGCTTATCGAAATTTACCGCGTCATGCGCCCCGGCGAACCGCCAACACGGGAATCGGCCGAGGCCCTGTTCAATGGCCTGTTCTTTG
>JANMFB010000005.1:0-14477 GCA_031377605.1 Ferruginibacter sp. | reverse complement strand
GCAATACTCATGCCGTTGAGTTCAATAACAATCATTTTGTTTAGTTATGGATTGGTACTATTGTTTGCCAAAAAATATTTCCCCAATAAAAAAAATATGTAGGAATGAGTGTTATTATAATATTATTATCAGTAAGTATATGTATAGCCGGCGGGTTCTTAGTTTCCTTTTTGTGGAGTGTAAAAGATGGCCAGCTAGATGATATGGAAAGTCCGGCACAAAGAATTTTATTCGGTACTAAAATGCCAAAGAAAAAATAGCATAAAAATTAGGGAATATAAAAAAGACAATTACATAAATAAAACCAGAAAAATTAGACAGTTATGAGTTTAGAGAAATTTAGTTACGAAAACAAATACCCCAAATATTTTGCAATTGCATGTATATTTTGGGGTGCAGTAGGTATGTTAATAGGATTAATTGCTGCTTTGCAACTTGCATATCCGGTATTTAATTTTAGTGAGTATTTTCCGCATTTAGCATTTGGTAGGTTGCGTCCTGTTCATACCAATGCAGTAATATTTGCCTTTGTAGGTAATGGTATTTTTACTGCTGTTTACTATGCACTTCCAAGATTATTAAAAACACCAATGTGGAGAAGTAAATTAAGTAAAATACATTTTTGGGGCTGGCAATTTATTATTGTTTCTGCCGCTGTTTCCTTACTAATGGGCTTTACAACGGGCAAAGAGTATGCAGAGTTGGAATGGCCTATTGATATTTTAATTACTATTATTTGGGTTGTATTTGGTATCAATATGTTTGGTACAATACTTACTCGTAGAGAAAGACATTTGTATGTAGCTATTTGGTTCTTTATTGGATCGTGGGTTACAGTTGCTATGTTGCATATTGTAAATTCATTTGAGTATCCTGTATCTTTTATGAAAAGTTACAGCTGGTATGCAGGTGTACAAGATGCGCTAGTGCAATGGTGGTATGGGCATAATGCTGTGGCATTTTTTCTTACAACTCCATACTTGGGGTTAATGTATTATTTCTTACCCAAAGCTGCTGAACGTCCCATTTATTCTTATAGACTAAGTATTGTCCATTTTTGGAGCTTAATATTTCTATACATATGGGCAGGGCCACATCATTTGCTATATACTGCTTTGCCAGAGTGGGCTCAAACGCTAGGAACAGCATTTTCTGTGATGTTGATATTGCCTAGTTGGGGAGGTATGTTGAACGGCTTATTTACCTTGCGTGGTGCTTGGGATAAAGTAAGAGAAAATCCGGTACTCAAATTTTTTGTTGTAGCAGTAACTTGTTATGGTATGGCAACTTTTGAAGGTCCATTGCTTTCTCTTAAAAATGTAAACGCAATATCTCATTATAGTGATTGGACGATTGCACACGTTCACGTTGGTGCATTGGGCTGGAATGGTTTCTTAACTTTTGGAATGATGTATTACCTTATTCCAAAACTTTGGAATACAAAATTATATTCAATAAAATTAGCTTCTACACATTTTTGGATTGGTACACTAGGTATTATTTTATATGCTGTACCAATGTATTGGAGTGCTTTTAGAAGTTATTTTATGATGAAGGCTTTCACACCGGAAGGAATGTTGCAATATGAATTTATAGATGTAGTAAAAACTACTATGCCTTTTTATGTAATGAGAGCATTAGGTGGAGCCATTTATTTAATAGGTTTTTTTATAATGGTCTATAATTTAATAAAAACTGCAAAGGCAGGCAAGTTTGTTGCCTATGAAGAAATGGAAGCAGCACCATTGGTAAAAGAATATAAAGCACCATCAAATTCAATTTGGCATAGTGTTATTGAAAGAAAACCAATATTATTATTGGTTCTAAGTCTTGTTGTTGTTGGTATTGGCGGTATAATAGAATTGGTTCCTACATTCTTAGTAAAAGAAAACATTCCTACAATATCTTCTGTAAAACCATATACTCCTCTTGAGTTACAAGGTAGAGATATTTATTTAAGAGAAGGATGTTACAATTGCCATTCTCAAATGATTCGTCCATTTAGATATGAAGTAGCTCGTTATGGCGAATATTCAAAAGCGGGGGAATTTGTATATGATCATCCATTCCAATGGGGAAGTAAAAGAACAGGACCAGACCTTGCTCGTATTGGTGGTAAATATGGGAATAATTGGCATTTTAACCATATGCTGGAGCCAACAGCTGTTGTAGGTGGATCTATTATGCCCGCTTATCCTTCATTGTATGAAAATGATATTGATATAGCAAGTACGAATAGTAAAATTCATGCTATGAGAAATATGGGAGTGCCTTACGAAAGAAATTATGAAGCTATTGCAAATGATGATTTGAAAAAGCAAGCTAAAAGTATTACAGATAATTTAATGATTGAAAATAAATCAATTAAAATATCCAGTAATAAAGAAATTATTGCACTTATAGCATATTTACAAAGAATGGGAAAGGATATAAAATTAGAAAATAAATAAAATTATAAACATGAAATACTCTACGTATCTCGAAAAAATAGCGGGTATTAGTATTTACCCTTTGATCTCTTTACTATTGTTCGTTAGTTTTTTTGTAATAGTCACCATATGGGTACTGCGTTTAAATAGCAAAGAAATAGAGCATATAGAAAACTTACCATTAGAAAACTAAAAAAAAAATCAATGAAAAAGAATAGAAAATTTATAGCTATGCTTGGTTTATTTACTTGGCTATTTTCGTCAATAAGTATTGCACAAGTTGTAGCAAAAGATGCAACAATACCAGTACCTAATGCAAATACACCACTTAACATTAATATATTTTTATGCATAGTTGCAGCCTTATTGTTAATACCAATTTTTACTTCGGGAAAATCATTTTTAAAAAGTGCTAAACTTGGATTGAAAGCGAAGACTACCACAAAGGTTTTAAGTGTATTAGGGCTTTTGTTGTTTTCTCAAATAGTAAATGCGGCTCCGGCAGAAGTAGTACCAATTATATCGAGCAACGCATTGTCGTATATTTTTATAAGTGTTATTGCTATAGAAATATTGATTATCGCATTAATGAATATTCAAACTCAATCATTCTTAACTTCATTTTTTGGAGAGCCAGTTGTTGAAACTAAAAAATCTTCCTTAAATATTTCAAAAAAGTTCCTTTCGTATTGGCAAAAAGCAAACAATTTTGTTCCAATAGAAAAAGAAAAAGATCTTGATACTGGTCACAATTATGATGGTATCAGAGAATTGGATAACGTAACACCACCATGGTTTAAAGCAGCATTTATATTATCTATAATTACGGCCATCATTTATTTATATACACATTTAGTAAGCCATAGTTCGCTCACACAAGTGCAAGAGCTACAAGCAGAATTACAAAAAGGTGAGGAGGAGAAAATAGCCTATTTATCCAAACAAGCAAATAACATAGATGAGAGTAACGTAGTTCTATTAACAGGTGCTGATATAGATGCAGGAAAAGAAATTTTTATTCAAAAATGTGTTGCCTGTCATAAAGAAAATGGGGCTAGTGCTCCTGGCGGGGTAGGTCCAAATCTTACTGATGACCATTGGATACATGGAGGTAGTATAAAAAGTGTTTTTACTTCTATTAAAAATGGATATCCAGAAAAAGGGATGATATCTTGGAAAGATCAAATTTCTCCAAAGCAAATGGCACAAATAGCAAGCTTTATAAAATCAATAAAAGGTACAGTAAAAGAAGGTGGAAAAGAACCACAAGGAGAATTATATGTAGAGGCCAATGATGCAACAGTATTAGCAACAAAAGGTATGGATAGTGTAAAAATGAAATAGTGCTTATTAAAGTTTATTACAATGACAGAAGAAGATTTACTTCACGCAAGTACCTACCGAGATAGGGCAAGCACAGTAACAGATAAAGGTAAACGTAATTGGGTTTATGCACTTAAGCCAAAAGGTAAATGGTATAATGGAAGAAAAGTACTAGCATATATTTACTTAATAGTATTTTTTGTTTTACCATTTATAAAAGTAAATGGATTACCATTTATGATGATAAATATTATAAAGGGTAAATTTATTTTGTTTTCTAAAATATTTTGGCCGCAAGATTTTTTCATCTTTGCTATAGGAATGATTACATTCATCATTTTCATCGTTTTATTTACAGTAGTGTTTGGAAGATTATTTTGTGGATGGGTTTGTCCGCAAACAATATTTATGGAGTTTGTTTTTAGACCCATAGAATGGTTAATAGAAGGTAGTCCAAGTAAACAAAAAAAAGCAAATAAAAATGACACCTCAGTTATTTTAAAAAAGGTATTAAAGCATGCTGTGTTTTTTATAATTTCTTTCGTAATTGCACATACCTTTTTAAGTTATATTTTAGGAATAGATGAGGTAATCAAAATAGTAAAAGAACCATTTGCCGAAAATGTTGGAATATTTTTGGGCCTAATTATTTTCACATCACTATTTTACGCAGTTTATGCATACGTAAGAGAAATTGTTTGTACAACTATATGTCCTTATGGAAGATTGCAAGGAGTAATGGTAGATAAAGATACTATGCAAATTGCTTACGATTACAAGCGGGGAGAGCCAAGGGGAAAAATAATTAAAAACGAAACAAAGAAAACAGGAGATTGTGTGGATTGTTTTAAATGTGTACAAGTTTGCCCAACAGGTATCGATATTAGAAACGGATCGCAAATGGAATGTGTGGGCTGTACCGCCTGTGTGGATGCTTGTAATGAGGTAATGGACAAATTAAATTTGCCAAAAGGGTTGATAAGGTATGCATCTGAAAATGAAATAAGCAAAGGCATAAAATTTCATTTTAATACTAGAATGAAATCGTATACCATTTTACTTGTTGTACTTTTTATTGTTATGTCATTTATGATTGCTTCTAGAAAAAGTGTAGATACCTATATTTCAAGAGCAAGTGGACAATTATATCAAGAAATGCCAAACGGAAATATTAGCAACCTTTTTGAGGCTAAAGTTATCAATAAAACAAAAGCAATTTTATCATTGAACTTTAAGTTAAAAGATATTGATGGAATAGTAAAAATAATTGGGGACTCCAATATCAATTTAAAACCTGAAGCTGTAAATAAGTTTTCATTTTTTATAGAAATTCCCCAAACAAAAATAAAGCACCATAGTACTAAAATAAATGTACTTGTAATTGCAGGTGGAGAACAAATTGACGAAATCAAAATAAAATATTTAGGACCTTTTAATTAATTAAAAATGAACTGGGGATATAAAATACTTACTGTAATTGTTGTTTTTATTATAGCAATGTTAACAATGGTTTATATTTCATTTCGTCAAACAAACGAAATGGTAGATGCTAATTATTATGAAAAGGAAATTAAATACCAATCACTGATCAATGCATCTAATGAACTAAATAAAGTGAATGAAAATAATTTGATTGTGCAGCGTGCCGATACGTTAGATTTGAAAATTCCCGAAAAACTAACCGATAAATTTTCAAATGGTAGTTTGGTTTTTCAAAGGAATAGTGATGAAAAGAAAGATCAATCATTTAATTTTTCGCCAAATATTAATGGGATGTTTAGCGTAAATGTAAAATCTTTTGCAGCAGGAAATTATGTTGCAAAAATTACTTGGGAAAATGATGGGGTCTTATATTATAAAGAACAAACAATATTTATTCAAAAATGATAACCTACGAATTTGCAATAATATCTGGTTTTGTAATTGGTATTTTGGGCAGCTTTCATTGCATTGGTATGTGTGGGCCATTGGCTTTATCTTTACCTACTCAAAATCTTAGTCCATTAAAAAAAGCTAATTCAATTTTTGCTTACAATATCGGTAGAGCATTTTCATATAGTTTAATTGGTTTGTTTTTTGGTTTTCTTGGCATGAGTTTCCAATTGTTTAAATTGCAACAGGCTTTATCTATTGGTGCAGGTTTTTTATTGCTTTTAATTGTTTTTTCCTTTCAATTTAACTTTTTAAAATTTTCCGCTTTTTCAAAAGCATCTCAGTTTTTAAAATATAGGTTGAGTACATTTCTAAAATCAGAAAAGTCAGTGCTCAATTTTTTCTATATAGGAATTGCAAATGGTTTTTTACCCTGTGGTCTTGTATATGCTGCACTTATTCCTGCTATTACGTATGGTAGTGCATTTAAAACAAGCTTATCTATGTTTGGTTTTGGGCTAGGGACTATACCAATAATGGCATTTACTATGATAGCTGGTAGGTTTATCTCTATTCCTATAAGAAAAGCCATTTCTACATTATCGCCTTACATTATTGCAAGCATCGCAATTTTACTAATATTACGAGGTCTAAATTTAGATATACCAATGATTTCGCCCAAAGCAGTTGAAAACAAAGTAAGTTGTTGTCACAAAAATTAATCTACAGAAAGTTTTCATTTATAATCTTTTCCATTAAAAAATGAATATTCTAGTGTATAATTCTACCCAGCAGAAGGTTTAAGTGGAGGCTATTTTCTCTATCTTTGCGCCCATGACAATAGAACAAATAAAGGCTCTGAGAGATCGCATAACGGTTTTGAAGAGATTTCTTTGACGTAGAGAACAGAGAATCAAAAATAGCTAACGACAAACAACTTTCCTTATCTCCCGGATTTTGGGATGATAACGCTCGAGCTACTTCCATTTTAAAAGAAACCAAGATAAATGAATACTGGGTAAATATGTTTTACAGCACACAAACTGCTGTGGAAGACTTTGCTGTACTTTTTGAATTTTGGAAAGCAGGTGACGCAAGCGAGGAAGAAGTAAAGGCTGCTTTTGATGATGCTATTGCTAGAATAGAAGATGCAGAATTTAAAAGTACTTTGAATGAACCCGAAGATGAACTTCCTGCTATGCTGCAAATTAATAGTGGGGCAGGAGGAACCGAAAGCCAAGATTGGGCAGAAATGCTTGCACGTATGTTTAGAATGTATGGAGAAAAGCAAGGTTGGAGTGTAACTGAAATGGATTGGCAGTGGGGAGATGGAGCAGGTATTAAAACTTGCACGTACAAATTTGAAGGCCCATTTGCTTATGGTTTTTTAAAAAGTGAAAGTGGGGTACATCGCCTTGTGCGAATTTCACCTTTTGATAGTGCTGCTCGTAGGCATACAAGTTTTGTAAGTGTAAATGTTTATCCTTTGGTAGATGATACAATTGTAATTGACATAAATCCAGCCGATGTAAAAATGGATACCTCTCGTAGTGGAGGTGCAGGAGGACAAAACGTAAACAAAGTAGAAACGAAAGTAATGCTTACACACATTCCTACGGGTATTGTAGTAGTGTGCCAACAGGATAGGAGCCAACTTGGTAACAGAGAACTTGCCATGCAAATGCTTAAAAGTAGGTTGTATGAAATGGAGCTACAAAAGCGAAATGAAATAAAAGATGCAGCCAATAGCAAAAAGAAAAAAATAGAATGGGGTAGCCAAATTCGCTCTTATGTTTTTCATCCATATAAAATGATAAAAGACCACAGAACAGATTACGAGGTAGGTAATGTGGGTCCGGTGATGGATGGGGAAATTGATGGATTTATAAAAGCTTATTTGATGGCGGATAAAGAAGAACTATAAATCATGTTTGTTAGTTAAATTACATTTTCAAATTATTAAAATAGTAACATATGCAATACGGAGATTTTTATTACCCTACACCTGTAAACGAACCTGTACTTCCTTACGGAAAAGGTTCTAAAGAAAAACTTGCTTTAAAAGCTGCTATAAAAGAATTAAAAGCAGCTAAAATTGATGTGCCCATGTACATAGGTGCAGATGAGGTAAGAACAGGTAAAACTGCAGCTATGCGCCCACCACACGAGCATAAACATGTGCTTGGGCATTATCATGTAGGCGATGCAAGTCATGTAAAAAAAGCTATAACTGCAGCACTTAAAGCAAAAGATAAATGGGCAGGAATGAGTTGGGAAAATAGAGCAAACATTTTCTTACGTGCTGCAGATTTGTTGGCAACAAAATATCGCCCATATATAAATGCAACAACCATGCTTGGTCAAAGTAAAAATGCCATGCAAGCGGAAATAGATGCATCATGCGAATTGATAGACTTTCTTCGTTTTAATGTTCACTTCCTGAGTGATATTTACAGGCAACAACCAATAAGCGCTACAGGTATGAACAATAGGGTAGAGTATAGGCCATTAGAAGGATTTGTGTTTGCTTTAACTCCGTTTAATTTTACTGCTATTGGTGGTAATTTGCCTACAAGTGCCGCTATGTGTGGCAATGTAGTTGTTTGGAAATGTGCTAACACACAAGTGTACAGTGCGCAAATGTTTATGCGTATTTTAAAAGAAGCAGGCTTACCCGATGGTGTAATCAATTTAGTTTTTGTAGATGGTGCAACTATTGGCGAAGTTGTTTTTAATCACCCCGATTTTGCGGGGTTACATTTTACTGGTAGCACAGGTGTGTTTAATAAAATGTGGGAAACAATAGGTAAAAATATACCAATGTATAAAACCTATCCACGTATTGTTGGCGAAACAGGAGGAAAAGATTTTGTAATTGCACACAAAAGTGCGTTGGTAGATGCAGTGGTTACAGCACTTGCGAGAGGAGCTTTTGAATATCAAGGACAGAAATGTTCTGCTGCTTCTCGTGCTTATATTCCATCTAATATGGCTGCAGAAGTGAAAAAGAAATTGGTAGAAACCATCAAGACCATGAAGATGGGAACAGTAGAAAACTTTACCAACTTTGTAAACGCAGTGATAGATGAAAAGAGTTTTGATAAACTTGAAGGCTACATAAAAAATGTAAGAAAAAGAGATAGTGGTGCAAAAATTTGGGTTGGTGGTAAGTGCGATAAAACGGAAGGTTATTTTATAGAACCAACAGTTATAGAAGCTTCGGATCCATATTATGTAACCATGTGTGAAGAATTGTTCGGTCCGGTTTTGACCATTTATGTATATGATGAAAATAAGTACGAAGAAACATTAAAGCTTGTAGATAGTACATCTCCTTATGCACTTACAGGTGCAGTGCTTGCACAAGATAGATATGCCGTGGAGCTTGCGGTAAACAAGCTTCGCAACAGTGCAGGAAATTTTTACATTAACGATAAACCAACGGGTGCAGTTGTGGGCCAACAACCTTTTGGTGGTGCAAGAGCAAGTGGTACAAATGATAAAGCAGGTTCAATGCTTAATTTGTATCGTTGGTTGAGTGCACGTACAATAAAAGAAACATTTGTACCGCCAGTAGAGTATAGTTATACTTTTATGGAAGAAGCGTAAAGAAGTATTTTTTCTTAAAAAAATTTAAGATCCGACTCTTTTACATGTTATCGAAATAATGCACAATGAAATATTTGTCAATAGCAATTTTTACCTTAATGAATCTGGTCGCTTTTGGTCAAAGTGGTGTTAGCGTTACCTACAACATAGCCAAAATAGGGGATACTTATTATGATTGGCAACCTTTGCGATATATACAGAATGATTCATTTGCATTTCAATATCGCCAAAAAAGCGATGAAGATGACGTATTAAAAAGAAAAAAAGTTTTCACAAAAAGAATGTATCATCATGCAACCTTTATTGATAAAAGCAATTTGAGTAGTTACAATCACGTTGACTGGCCTAAGGGTAATAAAGTTTTATTAAAAGACACAATTAAAAGTGTAGAGTGGGTATTAGTGAAAGGAACAAAAAAAATTCTGGGATACCAATGTTACGGGGCTTTGAATATAAATTCAAATAACGATAGTACGCTAGTTTGGTACACTTCTGATTTGGGAGACGGTATAGGATTTGAAAACTTAAATTTTTCTTTAGGCATGCCTTTAGAGTTTTTTTCACAGGAACTTAATCGACATTACTTAGCTACTAAAATTAAAAAGGGCGATTTTAAGTTTAATCTTCCTGCTGCAAAAATTGTAAATAGGATAGATTATGTAGCTCCGAAAACCAATGGTGTTGGAAATTTTTTCGGTGTTAAAAAACAATACTGAGCTTTTAATACATCAAATAATGATTTTATTGAAATTTTTGAATAAACAAATATGAACACAACCTCCCAAAAACTTTCAAACATTTTCGACCGTATCCCTCGACGCCACACAACTGATAACGTGAAAGAAATCTATGCCATATTAGATGAATACGAAGACATTTTAAGGCAAATAGAAACTGATCCGGATTATGAACAACAAGTTGCAATATTTTTTGAAGAGCTAGACCCAATAAGATCTGTAGTAAAAAAATCTAATGATAATAAAGCATCTAAGAAACAAAAAGATTCTTATTTTGATGAAGCCTCTGTTGCTTTGAAAGATACAATGGAAGCTTTGATGGAAGTTTATTCAGCATGATTAACGAATTTTCTATCTGTTAATTTATTCCTTCACGATATTTGCATTCTCTTGTGTAAGAAAAAATAAAATAAATAACTTTACAGCATGCATATTTTAATTTCCAACGCACAATTACAAATAATTATAAAAAGACTCGCCCAAGAGCTGATAGAAAATGATGATGATTTGAGCAATACAATTTTTATAGGCTTGCAGCCAAGAGGTGTTTTTGTGAGTGATAAAATAATAGAAGAGATAAAATTACTTTGTCCGAATGAGGAAATAAAATACGGCTTATTGGATATCACTTTTTATAGAGATGATGTACGAAGCGAATTTCATGTGCCTACCAAAACAGATATTCCTTTTTCTGTGGATGGAAAGAAAGTAGTACTTATAGACGATGTTTTATATACAGGTAGAACGATTCGTGCTGCATTGGATGCTTTGCAAGATTTTGGGCGCCCACGTAAAGTGGAATTGTGTGTGTTGATAAATAGAAGATTTGATAGGGAGCTACCTATACAGCCTGACCATTGCGGGAAGATAATAGACAGTAGAAACGAACAAAAAGTAAAGGTAGATAAGGTTAGGGGGGAAGTAGTTATTTACTAAGGAATATGGAATTGGGAATTTGGTACGTTAATTTATCAGATTATGCAAAACAATTAGCTCAAAAGTAGAAGTTTCAAAATATTAAATCTTACATATTAAATATTAAATGTTTTACCCTAATTTCGCTCCTTAATGCAACTATCCACAAATCATCTAATAGGCATTAAAGAACTTTCTACGGAAGACATCTCCCTTATTTTACAAACTGCAATTCAATTTAAAGAAGTTTTACAAAGGCCTGTAAAAAAGGTACCATCACTTAGAGATGTTACCATTGTAAATCTTTTTTATGAAAACAGTACTCGTACCCGTATTTCATTTGAACTTGCCGAAAAAAGATTAGGAGCAGATACCATCAATTTTACAGCATCCGCCTCTTCTGCTTCCAAAGGAGAAACGCTATTGGATACAGTAAACAATATCCTAAGCATGAAAGTGGATATGGTTGTAATGCGCCACCAAGCAAGCGGTGCAGCCCATTTTCTTGCACAACATTTACCTCATACTGCCATTGTAAATGCAGGTGATGGAACAAACGAGCACCCTACACAAGCGCTGCTAGACGCATTTTCTATGCAGGAAAAGATTGGTTCATTAGCAGGTAAAAAGATTGCGATTGTCGGAGATATTATGCACTCCAGAGTTGCACTTAGTAATATTTATTTACTCAAAAAAATGGGTGCAGAAGTAATGGTGGCCGGGCCACCAACATTGATACCAAAATATATTAAAGAAGCTCTAGGGGTAGAAGTAGAATACAATTTACAAAATGCATTGCAATGGTGCGACGTAGCAAATATTTTGCGCATACAATTAGAAAGGCAAAAAAAAGTTTTGTTTTCTACATTGCGGGAGTACAACCAAGCGTATGGGGTTACTAAAAAAATATTAGATAGTTTAGGAAAGGAAATTGTAATTATGCATCCAGGTCCAATAAATAGAGGAGTAGAAATAGATAGTGATGTAGCAGATGGAAACAATTCTATTATTTTACAGCAAGTAGAAAATGGTGTAGCTGTTCGTATGGCAGTTTTGTATTTGTTAGCTGAAAAAAAATAAGCGTATAAGCCAATGAGTATAATAATAAATTGCAAGTAACGATTTTAATTAAAACAATCCGCTTCAAAAATTCTTCACTATTCTATTTTGAAAATCAAAAAAATAATTTCTCAAAACAACTTTTTAAACTAACCTTGTATCCTAATTTAAAAGCATGAAAAGAATCTGTCTTTTTCCAGGAACCTTTGATCCGATAACGCTTGGTCACACGGATATTATTGATAGAGCGTTACCCTTGTTCGATAAAGTTATCATCGGTATTGGTAGAAATATTAATAAGCAGCCTATGTTTACTGATGAACAAAGAGCAGAATGGGTAAAAGAAATTTATGCTGAAAATAAAAAAGTAGAACTCTTAATTTATGATGGACTTACAGTAGATTGTTGCAAACAAATAGGAGCAAATTTTATACTTCGTGGTATTCGTTATGTAAACGATTTTGAGTACGAAAAAGCAATTGCAGATATGAATAGAAGTCTTGCAGATAATATTGAAACCATTTTTCTTACTTGCTTACCACAATACACATCCGTTGCATCTACACTTGTGAGGGATGTTTTAAGAAATGGAGGAGATGTATCTAAATTCCTTCCTAAGGCGGTAAATAGAACCATCAAAAAATCATTTAAAAGTGGCAAGTAATAGTATTTGGTTTAAGAAAGATATTGCGCTCAGCGATTTAGATACTACCCAAAAAACAATGGGCGCTCATTTAGGTATGGAGTGGGTAGAAATAGGTGCCGACTATCTTAAAATGAGCATGCCGGTAGATGAACGTACCAAGCAACCTTATGGATTATTGCATGGTGGCGCAAGTTGTGCGCTTGCTGAGACTGTTGGTAGTGTTGCATCTGCACTTGTAATAGATATTGAAAAATTTATTTGTGTAGGTTTAGAAATTAATGCCAATCATATTCGTGCTGTAAGAAGTGGATTAGTTATAGCCACAGCATCACGTATACATTTAGGAGTCAGCACTCATGTGTGGGACATTAAAATTCACGACGAAAATGGAAAACTTGTTTGCGTAAGTAGGCTCACAGTAGCTATTTTGGCTAAGAAATAAATACCAAATTTCTTAGCTATTATCAAAACAAATATTACAATCGCTAATGTTAAGCAATGTGATAACTCACAACCCTTAACTTGCAACTCGCAACCTAATACACTCAAGGAGTATCAAAGAAAACACCTAATATTTCTTTAATGTTATTATAAGTATTTGCCATCGGTGTTTTTATATCTTTTGTAGCAATCCATTTTACTTCTACAATATCTTCTTCAGTTTGTGCTACCATATTTTGTTCACTTAGGCACGTAAAATAGAACCAGTGGCTTATTTTTAAAATATCATTCCCTTTCTCACTATAAATATGATATGTCTCTCCAATTTTTCTTTTCAAGGTAAGTTGAGTGACGCCAGTTTCCTCTTCTATTTCTCTTTCAGCACATACTTCTATTCTTTCTCCGGTTTCCAACTTGCCTTTGGGTAAATCCCATTTGTTTCTTCTAAAAATAAACAACAAATCTTTGTCTTCATTTTGTACAATACCACCACCTGCTTCAATAATTTCAAAAAAATCGAAAAAAGATTTCTTAAGCACATTAAAGTCTTTCTGTAAAATAACTGCACCTGCTTTTTCAGTATCTCTCAATTCATTTACAACTTCATTGTACTTTATATTGGTATTGTTGTCATAAAATGAAAAGCCTTCCTCTATCTTTTGTTGTAATCTATTATTATCATGGTCTGCAAGGTAAATAGGCTTTTCGTCTACAAATACTTTAATGAACATAGTATCTTTTTTTGTAGTAAAAATAGTACTAACTTTTTTATGTTTGGATTATCTTTTATGCAATTGAATTCTAAATTTGCTTTTTTTGCTTAAATATGTTCATATTCCAACTTTTTGCTCTACTTTTGCACTCCCAAATTAGTTCTTTCGAATAATGCTTATAGCAATATAGGTATTGGGAGTGTCGTCCATTGGCGACACGTTATAACCAAAAAAAATAAAATATGGCTAAAGAAATTACTGGCTATGTAAAACTCCAATGTAAAGGAGGACAAGCCAACCCTGCACCGCCAATTGGGCCTGCATTGGGTTCTAAGGGTATCAACATCATGGAGTTCTGCAAGCAATTCAATGCTAGAACCCAAGATAAACCTGGTAAAGTATTACCAGTTCTAATCACTGTTTACGGTGACAAATCTTTTGATTTTATTATCAAAACTCCTCCTGCTCCTGTACAATTAATGGAAGCTGCTAAAATTACTAGCGGTTCTAAAGAGCCTAACCGTGTAAAGGTTGGTAAAGTAACTTGGGCACAAGTAGAAGAAATAGCAAAAGATAAAATGCCCGACCTCAATGCTTTTACGCTTAACAGCGCAATGAGCATGGTAGCAGGTACTGCTCGCAGCATGGGTCTTACTGTAGAAGGTAAAGCACCTTGGGAAAATTAATTGTCAACCACAAAACTTTTTAAAAAATGATTACTAAAAAAAGAAAA
>JANMFB010000378.1:0-2057 GCA_031377605.1 Ferruginibacter sp. | reverse complement strand
GTGTGAGACCAGTTAGCTTTGTAGATTCATGTGCTACACCTGGCAAATCATTTTTATTAGGCCATAAGCCTCCTTGTATAATACCATAGTTGGTTTCCTGTTTAAGGTCTTCATCTTTCAATACTCTATAAAAGCTTGTGTTTTTATACAGCCCAGCATTTACATAGGAAAGAAATGCAGCTACAGTTTTTGGAGCTTTATTGGGGTATAGTTCAATTTCAATATCACCATAGGGAGAAACAATAAGTACATGCGGAGTTTCATTTGATTTACTTTTGCATGCAATAAAAGAAAGACAAATGAGTGTAGCAAAAAATATACGCATAAAACAATCTTAGTTGAGAATTAAAATTAGCTTGAATTTATGGTTTTAGAAAAAAAGAAAACAATCATTGTTACTTTATTGTTAGACGAAGTATCTCAATCTTTTTTTGATACACAACGAAAAGAATATTTTCCTGCTTTTGCAAATTTTACTAATGCGCATCTTACATTGTTTCATTGTTTACCCAATAGAGATTTGGTGATAGAAACACTCTCCTCAAAAGCAAAAAAAACAACTACTTTTTCTATAGATATTACAAGTATTGTAAACAAAAAAAGTTTTAATGGATATGGTATTTCTTCTAAAACATTATCTGCATTACATACAGATTTACAAAATGAATTTACTGACATGTTGAGCAAAAAAGATTTAAAACCAATTTGGCCACACATTACTATACAAAATAAAACTACGGCTTATAAAGCTGAAAAAACATTTACACTATTGCAAGAAAGTTTTTCACCTTTTACAGCCCATGCTTTGGGGATGAGTTGCTGGTATTACACAAAAAATTGCTGGGAGAAAAAAGAAGATTTTTTGTTTAGATAAATCGTTTCAGCTTATAACCTTAAAAAAAAATCTAGCAGTGTTTGTATTTACTTTAAAAACAATTTAAAACCTAGCATATTTAACCACTATTTCATTAAAATATGTTCCTAAATGACTTTAGAAATTTTCATAGTTAATATGTATTTTATCATAAAAAAAGTGAATTTAAATATTGTAGTCACTTTGTGCTTCAAAAAAAAGAACTTTTTAATTATTGTATTTCATTTCCAATTTGTTCCTATTTTTAGAAATAAATTGTTTGTATGAAAAATAAATTACTTTTTTGGGGGTTTTTATTTACACTATCGATATCTCAAACTATCTGTGCACAAACTACCGTAAAGAAAGTTATATTACAGGGCTTTTAGTGGGATTATTGGAACTCAAACTATCCAAATGGATGGGCAAATTATTTAACAGAATTAGCTCCTCGTATAATGCTACAATTAAAATTTGGTCAGGCAACAAAAATTCAAGTGACATAGCTGACTGCGGAAATTGGGAAGAGGGAAAAATGCCATCCCCACTAACTAACGTACTTATTCCGGGTTATGCAACTCCATTTCCAATTATTAATTCAAACTTAACAGTTAAAAAAGTTACTGTAGAAACAGGTGCCTATTTAACAGTTAATCCTGGCATTATATTAACTGTTAATGAGCAATAGAACTAAAATATTTCATAAAAGGAATAAATCTAGTATTTAGAACATTAGGAGTAAATAAATCCATAGCATTTCTCTTCTTAAATCAAAATGTATTTTTGTTTTTCAAACTTATTGCTGTAATTTACTTTACACAAAAAATAATATGCAAAAAGACTTAAGAAAACAATTCAACGAAAATTTTACAGAAGAAAAATACGAAAGCTATCAAAAAAAAGTAGATGCAATAAGCCCTGGTGCGTTAGATTTTAGAAATGCTGAAACACCTATTTTTATTCCGAAAGCATTTACCAATAAAATGCTCACTGCGTGCGAAGATATTATAGACGTAATTGTAGCTCCAAATTTTACGGAACTTACTGAACGTAGTATACCAGATGATGTACGTGTACCAGGTGATGAAAAACATGCAGAAATGATAGTATTCGATTTTGGTATTTGTGAAAACGCACAAGGTGAGCTTGAACCTCAACTTATAGAAATGCAGGGTTTCCCTACCCTCTTTGCTTTTCAAGCATA
>JANMFB010000339.1:0-4947 GCA_031377605.1 Ferruginibacter sp. | reverse complement strand
TAACCATAGATCACCAAACAAAAGAAGATAATACGGTAACAATACGTTACCGTGATGATATGAGGCAAGAGCGTATGGCAATTGCAGATGTAAAGGATTTGGTGGAGAGGTTGATAAAATAGATTTTATTTTTTTAATATAAGCTGCAAACATTAATTTGTTTGTAGCTTTTTATTTTACAAATTATCTCAATAACTATTGATACCCCACCGCCTTTTCCAAAAACCTCCTAATCCCACTCATTGTTTTTATATCTTCTACCACCAATATTCCATTTTTGCCAACTTGTTTTAGTTTGGCTTTATTAGTACCATTTTGTAAAAAGAGTAAAACTTTATTAAATGTTTCGCTCTGGAAATAAGGAGAATCTGGGTTGCTTACAAAAAAACATTTGAGTACATTATTTTTGAGAAACATACGCTCAAATCCAAGTTGGACAGCCATTCTGCGGCATCGTATAGTAGTAAATAAATCTTCTACTACATCAGGGATTGGTCCAAAGCGATCTTGCATTTCTTTATGAAAGGTTTGTAGATCTTCCTCTGTTTCGCAATTATCTAATCGACTGTATAGGGACAATCTTTCGGTAATACTTTCTACATAGCTATCGGGTATGAGTACCTCTAGGTCGGTATCTATACTGCAATCTTTTACAAAGTCATCTTGCTGTTGTATTTCTTCTTTAAACAAATCTCTAAACTCTGTACGCTTCAACTCCTTTACTGCTTCGTCTAATATTTTTTGATACATTTCAAAACCGATTTCTGCAATAAATCCACTCTGCTCGCCACCAAGCATATTACCTGCACCACGTATATCCAAATCTCTCATGGCTATTTGAAAGCCACTTCCTAAGTCGCTGTATTGCTCTAGTGTACTCAATCTTTTTCTGCTATCTGTAGGCAAAGTACTCATTGGCGGTGCAAGCAAATAACAAAATGCTTTTTTATTGCTTCGCCCTACACGGCCTCGTAACTGGTGCAAATCGCTCAAGCCAAATTGATGTGCATTGTTTACGATAATGGTATTTACATTGGGAATATCAACGCCACTCTCCACAATATTGGTACATACCAACACATCGTATTTCTTATCCATAAAATCGAGTATCGTATCTTCTAATTGGTCGCCATCCATCTGCCCATGAGCAAATGCAATGCTTACATCTGGACACAAACCTTGTATCAAACTTTTCATTGCTGCCAAATCCTTTACTCGATTATGAATGAAAAAAACTTGACCACCACGTTCCACTTCGTAATAAATAATATCTCTAATAATATCTTCATTAAAAACTTGTACCTCTGTTTGTATTGGTTGCCTATTTGGTGGCGGTGTATTAATTATACTAAGATCCCTTGCGCCCATCAAGCTAAATTGTAATGTTCGTGGTATTGGCGTAGCGGTAAGTGTAAGCGAATCTACCGTAGTGCGAAGTGTTTTTAATTTTTCTTTTGCAGCTACACCAAATTTTTGTTCTTCATCAATAATCATAATACCAAGATTTTTGAATTGAACATCTTTGCCCAACAAACCATGTGTACCAATGATTATATCTATTTTTCCTTCTTTTAGTTTTGCAAAAGTTTCTTTCTTTTGTTTGGCAGTTTTAAAACGATTTATAAAATCAACTGTCACAGGAAAATCTCTCAGTCTATCTTTAAAAGTTTTGTAATGTTGATACGCTAGAATCGTTGTGGGGACTAATACAGCAGCTTGTTTGTTATCGCACACCGTTTTAAAAGCTGCACGAATAGCTATTTCTGTTTTGCCAAACCCAACATCGCCACACACAAGCCTATCCATTGGCTGTGGCTTCTCCATATCTCGTTTTACATCTTCTGTTGCTTTGGCTTGGTCGGGTGTGTCTTCATAAATAAAACTTGCTTCCAATTCTGTTTGCATGTAATTATCTATGCTGTGTGCAAAGCCATCCAAACTTTTACGTTGGGCATATAATTTTATTAAATCAGTAGCAATATCTTTTACTTGCTTTTTTGTTTTGTCTTTTAGTTTTGCCCACACATCGCTACCAAGTTTGTTCATTTTGGGTATCGTTCCTTCTTTGCCACTATACTTACTTATTTTGTGCAGCGATGAAATATTTACATACAATAAATCGCCATCTTTGTATTGTATTCGAACTGCCTCTTGCATTTTTCCACTTGCATCAATCTTCTGTAAACCACTGTAAACACCTACTCCATGGTCTATATGGCTTACATAATCTCCAGGTTGTAACTCTCTCAGCGTTTTTAAAGTAAGTGCCTTGTTTTTACTAAATGCCTGTTTTACTTTATACTTATGATACCGTTGAAATATTTGATGATCAGTATAACATACTAATTTCAAATCATTATCTATAAAACCTTCGTGTATAGAAAATGGAATGGGTGTAAGTTGTATCTCTGCTTTGAGGTCTGTAAAAATACTGTGCAGTCTTTCTAGTTGCTTAGCATTATCTGCAAAAATAAAAATATTGTATTCCTTCGCTTCGAAGCCTTGCAAATCCTTTATGAGTAAATCAAATTGTCGGTTGAAGGAGGGTTGGGGTTTGGTAGCAAAGTTGATAGTTGATAGTTGATGGTTGATAGTTCTATCAAGGTCGAATTCCATTGAATTTTGTAAACCATCTTTCTTCCTATTTGCAAAACTTACTTTATTTCCAAACTCAATTACGTGTTTTTTTTCTATTTCTTGTTGAAGCGTTTCTACATCTACAAAATCTCCTGCTGTTAATTCTTTTGCATATAAATTATCTGTATTGCTTTCTTCAATTTCTTTAAAAGTGAAAATGGAAACGCCGTCTATCTCATCTACTATTTTTTCTTTAATAAAGTCCCAATCATTCATCCATATTACCGTTTGCTCTGGTAAAAATTCTAGCAATGAAACCTTTTCGCCAGTTTCAAATTGAGTTTCCACATTAGGGATAATACTTACACTTAATAATTTTCTTTCACTCAATTGTGTTTCTGGATCAAAAATGCGAATACTATCTACTTCTGTACCAAATAATTCAATTCGATATGGTTTTTCATTTCCGAAAGAATAAATATCTACTATACCACCACGTATGGCAAACTGTCCTGGCTCGTAAACAAAATCTGTTTTGGTAAAACCTTGCGCAATAAATTTTTGCAACATGGTTGTTACATCTAAATTATCTGCTTGTTTTATATTGATGATATTTTCAGATAAAGTTTTTGACAACACTACTTTTTCAAACAATGCTTCCGGGTAGGTAACTATAATTTTTTTAGCTTGGCCAAGATTTTTTGCTTGCGTAAGTTTTGTAAGTGCTTCTGTACGAAGCATTACATGGCTGCTATTGAGTAGCTGATAATTTTTTTTATTTTTGAAGGAAGAAGGGAAATAAAAAATATCTAAGGCATTGGTAATATTTTCTAAGCTGTTGTGAAAATATGCTGCTTCTTCTGCATCTCTTAGAATAACCAAATGGTTAGTTTGAGCGGCTGCATTATTGTTGTAAACTGCTGCTAAAATAAATTGCGAAGCGCTTCCAACTAAATCTTTTAAGTGTAATCTCGATGGTTTAGACAATGTGATTCCATCCGCAATTTTAAAAATGCGGGAATCATTTTTGTACATACTCATCAACACTTCAGCGTTCATTCGGGTGCAAAGATAGCTTTCTAGTTTGAAAATTACTCAATGTGAAAATTTAAAAATGACCCTACTCTATGAGAGTTTAAATAATTAAAACAACTACGATGCTAATAAATTTTCACATTGAGTCATTTTCATATTTTCACATTCCCGATTGAATTATTTTCATAATAAAAAACTAACTTACAATCAAAACTAACTATATGTTACAACCATGGCGTACCGGCAAAGTAATCCGCATAGAGCAGCAAACTGCTACTACTCGTAGGTTTTTTATACAAGTGCCCGAGTTGGAAGTTTTTGATTTTAAACCAGGGCAATTTGTAACACTTGATTTGCCTATTCACGAAAAGACCAATAAACGGTGGCGCAGTTATTCCATAGCCAGTAATCCCGATGGTACCAATATTTTTGAATTGTGTATTGTACAATTAGAAGGAGGGGCAGGTACAAAATATTTATTTGACGAAGTAGAAGTTAAAGTTGGTTCAGAACTATTGCTGCGTGGCCCAGTAGGAGTATTTACATTGCCTGAGGTTTTAGAAAAAGATTTGTTTTTAGTGTGTACAGGCACTGGTATAGCACCTTTCAGAAGCATGATTAAAAACATAATTCATGAAAAAATTCCTCATCAAAAAGTACACATCATTTTTGGATGCAGAAAAAAAGAAGATGTTTTGTATTTGGATGAAATGAAAAGTTTAATGGCAAATGATGAGCATTTTACTTTTCATGTCGCATATTCTAGAGAAGATGTGAACGAACCGAATGCATATAATGGTTATGTACACAAAGTCTATGAAAATATTTGTAAGGAAAATATGATAGATGATGAGGAAAACCCTGGCAGTAAGAAACTAAAACAAGCTAATTTCTTTTTATGCGGATGGCGTGGAATGATAGATGAAGCTATGAAGAATATTGTAGCTATGGGTTATGATAAAAAATCTGTGCATGTGGAGATTTATGGATAACTTTTTAATCCCAGCAATGTTATTATAAAAAATTTCTCTTCTTTTTATGCCGCTTGCGGTAATAAAAGAAGCTTAAATTTAATACCAATTATATCGATATTTAGTTGAATAGACTTTGGTATAAAATAGCCTTGTAATTTTCGCTCGAACCATCTCTTCATTTCTTTACTCGAATAGAGCTTGTTCTATTTTTTAAGGGAGATATCCATTGAGGCTTCTTTTATTCCTCCCTCCCAATGATTTTTCCAGAATTACTCCATTTCAAGTTCATTTCTTCAAATTCTTTAATATCAGCATCTGAAAATTTTTGGCCTGCTAAAGCTTTCAAATCTGGCTGCCCTGC
>JANMFB010000335.1:0-3391 GCA_031377605.1 Ferruginibacter sp. | reverse complement strand
CATCGCCTTATTTTAACCATGCAATAATGTGTGTGCCGCTACAAAAAGATACCATGTGGCTAGAGTGTACAAGCCAAACAGTAAGTGCTGGTTATATGGGAAGTTTTACAGGCAATAGAAAAGTATTATTGATTGATGATGATGGAGGACATGTAGTAAGAACGCCCACCTATAAAGCCGTAGATAATTTGCAATTGCGAAAAGTAAGTGCATCTATAAATGAAAATGGAGCATTGTCTGCCGAAGTAGATACGCATTATACAGGCATACAACAAGATAATGTGCATGGATTAATGAATGGTGCAACGGAAGAAGAAAAGAAAAAATATTTGAATACAACATTGAGCTTACCCACTTATTCAGTTGAAAAATTTGACTACAAGCAAACCAAAGGATTAATACCTACAGTAGATGAGCATTTATCCATTACAGCACCAGATTATGCAACCATTACCGGGAAAAGATTTTTTATAACGCCAAACTTTTTTAACCGTTCTGCAAATAAACTCGAGGAGGATAAAAAAAGAAAATACGATATTCAATTTTTTTCAGCTTTTATAGATGTAGACACTATTCAAATTAAAATTCCAATAAACTATACGGTCGAAGCAATGCCCAAAAATATTTCTTTAAAAACAGCGTATGGAAACTACAGTATCAGTTTTGCAATAAAAGATAACTTTATAAATGTGCTACGCAAAAATGAAAGAAATGAAGGGCGTTTTCCTAAAAACGAATATGAAGCAATTGTAAATTACTTCGACCAAATTTACAAGGCAGATAGAGGCAGGATTGTGCTTACAAAGAATTAACATGTACTTTTGTTCTAAAAGTGCAATATGTTTAGGCACCAAGGTAAAACACGAAATGCAAAGCATAACTTAAGAATTGCATCTTTTTATATTTTGAAGCAAACACTGTGAGTAGATTGTTTTTTACAGTTTACTAAATGTATTAATGATTGAAAGAAGATATCTTTAGGCAATACATATAAACTTCCTATATTTTATTATATGAATTAGTAAATAAAATATAAATGTTTTATAATAAAAACAGAACTGTTTTTAGCCTTAACTCCTTGGTTAAAATAAAAGTGTATTTTTACAAACTACATGGCAGTTCAAAAAATAGAAATAACCGAATTTTTAAATCTTTCACAAATACATTTACTGATAGATGTTCGCAGCCCAAGCGAGTACGCACATGCACATTTACCCAATGCAAAAAACCTTCCTTTGTTTAATGATGAAGAACGAAAAATTGTAGGTACAAGTTACAAACAACAGAGTAGAGAAAACGCAATAAAAATTGGATTAGATTTTTTTGGTCCAAAGATGCGTACAATGGTAGAGGAGGTGGATAAAATGCTAGAAGAAAAAAAATCGAAAGATAAAATTATTTTGGTTCATTGCTGGCGTGGCGGCATGCGGAGTGCAGGTGTGGCTTGGTTGTTAGATTTATATGGCTTTAAAGTGTATACCTTGGTTGGAGGTTACAAAACTTATAGAAGTTTCATTTTGGAACAATTTACTAAGCCATACAATTTTAATATTATTGGGGGCTATACTGGGAGTGGAAAAACATATTTACTAGATGCCTTAAAAAAGAATGGTAGCATAACCATAAATTTGGAAGGTTTGGCAAATCACAAAGGCTCTGCATTGGGCGCATTGGGAATGCCTGCACAACCAACACAAGAAATGTTTGAAAACAAATTAGGAATGGAATTGCTTCATACCCAAAAAATACTTCTTGATTCAGTAGATACTAACAACCACCAACTACCAACTATCAACGATCAACTACCAACTGCCAACTGCATTTGGCTAGAAGATGAAAGCCAACGAATAGGAAATTTGATGATTCCTCAAGCGCTTTGGCAAACCATGCGAAGTAGTAAAGTTTTTTTTATGGATATTCCATTTGAAGAGCGATTACAATTTTTAACCAATGAATATGGCTCACATAAAAAAGAAGGATTAGTAAATGCTACAATACGAATACAAAAAAGATTGGGTGGTTTGGAAACAAAAAACTGTATTAATTTTTTAGTTGAAAATAATTTTAAAGAAGCGTTTAGGATTTTGCTCACTTATTATGATAAACATTATTTGAAAGGATTGTACAAAAGAGAAAATGTGGGGGAGTTGCTTACAAAAATTAATGCTGAGAAAGTGGATACAAATAATTTCAAATTATTATAAAAAGTTTCATTTTGTATAATTTGGAAAATAAAAAATAGCTTTTTCAGTTAATATTTTATTATGTTGAAAAGCATCAATTGGGTAAAATAAAAAACTATCTCCCTTATTTGAAACAGCAAAATATTTGGTATTTTTTAGGTAAAAGGATGTATGTGGAAATATCGGCTTATTGTTTTTCGCAAAATTTAGCGCATCTATAATAAACTCATTACAATATAATTTGCTTTTATCTAAAAGATTAAATTTAAGGTCGAAAGTAATGTTTCGTTTTTTTACACTATCAACAAATTGGTAAACCCTTTTCATTTCTATACTATCTAATGCTATTTTGTAAACCCCAGCACTTTCATTATCGGGGTAAGCAAAAAAATCATCTACCGTTTGTGATAATATATTGCCATCTGGGTTTGTAGTGCCGCCAAGAATATGTGTAA
Organism: Ferruginibacter sp.; assembly: GCA_031377605.1. GTDB lineage: Bacteria > Bacteroidota > Bacteroidia > Chitinophagales > Chitinophagaceae > Ferruginibacter. Next base: position 753 of record JANMFB010000335.1, on the reverse strand, counting down.
CCACTGATTTATCGTTTTGCTTTAAAATAATTCCACAATGAGAAAACAATTTATCGTTGTAAGAAAAATCTCTAATAATTGCACTTTCAATGTCTGTGCCGCCTCTAAAAATAATATCTCCTTCTTTTATGATTGATTTTAGAGAATCTATTTGAGTAATAAATATTTTGTCTTTTAACCCTTCCCTTTTATTTTTGACTTTATTGAAACAGCCCATTAAAAACAATACTATGATTAAATACTTCATAATTTATTTAAACTTGTAAAATTTTATTAGGTCACTCAATTGTATCCCCCAATAATTTAATTTGTTATAAACTCAGCAACATATATCTTATTCGCAATTGCCTAATCATAGTTAATTATTTGAAAATTATTCAAACTAACATTTGTAATTAATTCAAGTTTAAATTTTTTTTCAAATAAGACTCTAATTTTTATGAGGCTGTCTCAAAAGTACGAGTCAGCCTCTTTTTATTCGTATCCCTGATGGAGAAAAATTTCATACAGACGACTCTCGGAGCTTAGAAAATCGTTTTGAGACCTCCTCTTTATTTATTTTAAGAAAATAATTTTGATTTGGGTTTTTTAAGAAATTTTTCCATTTTTTATTTCATCCACAATGAAAGGATCAAGCAATGTGGAAGTATCACCTAAATTGGAAACTTCTCCTTCTGCAATTTTTCTTAAAATTCTACGCATTATTTTTCCACTTCTTGTTTTGGGTAAACCTGTTACAAATTGTATTTTATC
>JANMFB010000323.1:0-1553 GCA_031377605.1 Ferruginibacter sp. | reverse complement strand
AAATAACGAGTACCACAAAAGCAATAGAAATAAGCAATGTCTCTTCTACTTCGGTAATTGATCTTCTAATATTTTTCGTATTATCGAGCAAAACATTCAATTCAATATCCGACTTGTTCAGCTTCTTTATAGATTCTAATTTTTTATAAAAATCAATAGCTATTTGAATATTGTTTGCACCAGGTTGTGGAATGATCACAATACCTACTGCATTTAAACCATTGTATTTCCAACCTTGTTCCAAAACTTCTGGACCAATTTCTACACGGGCCACATCTCTTAACCGTACAATACCTGTGGCATCTTGCTTTATTAAAAGCTCCTGAAATTCTTTTTCAGTACTTAACCTGCCTACTGTTTTTATAGTAAGTTCTGTGTTGTCACCATAAATTTTGCCGGGCGGAAGATCAATATTTTCAGCATTTAAAGAAGTTCTAATATCGCTAAAGTTAACCCCGAAAGCTGCCATCTTATCAGGATTAAGCCACAATCGCATTGCATATCTTTTTTGCCCAAAAATGTTTACAGAACTTACTTGGTTTATAGTTTGAAATTGTTGTTGCAAAACATTTTCTGCATAATCACTCAACTCTAACAAACCTTTTGAACGACTTTGCACTGCCAATATCAAAATAAAATCACTGTTTGCATCTGACTTTGTAACCACAGGTGGGGCATCAATATCCTGCGGTAGTGAACGGGAAGCCTGTCCTACTTTATCTCTCACATCGCTCGCAGCAGATTCTAAATTAACCCCTAACTCAAACTCAACAGAAATATTGCTGTTGCCCAATGAACTAGAAGATGTGATTGTTTTAATACCTGGAATACCGTTGATTTGTTTTTCAAGTGGTTCTGTTATTTGACTTTCAATAATATCGGGGTTTGCGCCAGTATAAGAAGTACTAACATTAACCACTGCAGGGTCAATAGCGGGATAATCTCTTACGGCAAGAAAAGTAAATCCAACAACACCAAATAAGATGATCATTAAATTTAAAACGGTGGCAAGTACAGGCCTCTTAAGTGATAATTCAGATATATTCATGAAAATAAATACTTAATTTGTTAATATCTTTCAGGAGCCTCTTTAGGAAGCATTGTTGCCAATTTCATTACAGACCTTACTTTTAATTTACTTTTTGGTTTAGCAAATAAAACGCCTGTAACTACTATAGAATCTCCTACATCTAACCCTTTTGTTATTTCTACAGAAGATGATTGACGAATCCCCGTTTCTACATTTACAAAATTTGCAGTTCCATTTTTTACAACGATTAACTGATTATCCTTATCGTTAGGAATGATACAATTGGTAGGTACAATAATGGAAGTTTTACCAACTCCTGCATTTAAAAAAACTTTTACAAATGCACCAGGATTAATGTTTGCGTCGGCCAAAACAGCCCTCACTTTTAAATTTCGGGTATCAATATTTGCTCCGGGCTCCGTAGCTACAATGATTGCACTGCCCATTCTATGGGTTGATGCATCAAGCTCTACGCTTATTGCAGCACCTCTCTTAATAATACTGCTATAATTTTGCGGAATTG
>JANMFB010000289.1:0-2695 GCA_031377605.1 Ferruginibacter sp. | reverse complement strand
ATCTAAAAATTGAAAATATCCAAGCCGACCTTATTGTTATTGGAGGAGGTCTTGCTGGCACTTGTTGTGCAATAACTTCTGCAAGAGAGGGTATGAAAGTTGTATTGGTACAAGATAGGCCAGTTCTTGGTGGCAATGCATCCAGCGAAGTTCGTTTGTGGGTATTGGGAGCTACCTCTCACATGGGAAATAATAACCGCTGGGCAAGAGAAGGCGGGGTTATAAATGAAATTTTATTGGAGAATGCATACAGAAATCCAGAAGGAAATGCATTGATTTTTGATACCATTCTATTAGAAAAAGTGGTATTGGAAAATAATATTACTCTTTTATTGAACACAGCAGTATACGACATCGAAAAGAAAGATGCGGATACGATACAGTCAGTAAAAGCATTTTGCTCGCAAAACTCCATTTCTTATATTTTGCAAGCTCCATTATTTTGCGATGCATCAGGCGATGGAATTGTGGGTTTTCTTTCAGGTGCAGCTTTCAGAATGGGTGCCGAATCAAAAGATGAGTTTGGCGAAAAGTTTGCTCCATCTAGCGAATATGGCGAATTGCTAGGGCATTCCATTTATTTCTATTCAAAAGATACTGGCAAAAAAGTAAAATACGTTGCACCCTCCTTTGCTATAGACGTTTCAAAAGAAATTCCACGTTACAAAAGTTTTAATACAAAAGATATTGGCTGCCGCTTATGGTGGATTGAATATGGTGGCAGATTGGATACTGTACATGAAACAGAAAACATAAAATGGCAATTGTGGAAAGTGGTGTATGGCGTGTGGGACTATATTAAAAACTCAGGTAATTTTCCTGAAGCCGAAAACCTTACACTAGAATGGGTTGGCCATGTACCCGGTAAAAGAGAGAGCAGAAGATTTGAAGGAGATTACATAATAAAGCAACAGGATGTTATTGAACAAACCCCATTTGAAGATGCAGTGGCATTTGGCGGATGGAGTGTAGATCTTCACCCTGCCGATGGTGTATTTAGTGAAATGAAAGGATGTAATCAATGGCACTCGAAAGGCGTTTACGGTATCCCTTACCGCTGTTATTATAGCCGTAATATCAGCAATCTTTTCCTTGCTGGGCGCATCATCAGCGCCTCTCATGTTGCTTTTGGTTCTACAAGGGTTATGGCAACTTGTGCACATGGTGGCCAAGCTGTTGCAATAGCAGCTAGCTTGTGTAAAAAATACAATGTACTTCCTAAAACTGTTGGTGAACAATACATCAACCAATTGCAGACAGAACTGATGAAAACGGGTCAGCACATTCCCGGATTGAATTTAAACGACCCCAATGACCTTGTGCAAAAAGCACTCCGTATTGAAGCAACTTCAACGTTATCTCTTTCAGAAATTCCTCCATCGGGAGAATGGCAACCATTGCAATATTCAACAGCGCAAATGCTGCCAGTGGGTAACCATAAAATGCCAGCTATAAACTTTTGGGCTAAAGCTAAAAACAATACAACACTTAAAATTCAACTCAGGGTTAGTAGTAAATCATTCAACCATACACCAGATGTAACTATTGCTGAAAAAGAGATGGCAATAACTTCTGGCTCTAATGAATATACTATTGAATTTGATCATTCCTTTAATGAAACGCAATACGCATTTGTATGTTTTATGAGTAATGAAGAAGTGGAATTGGCCGTAAGTGAAAAAAGAATTACCGGCTTACTATCCGTTTACAATTCGATAAATGTGGCTGTTTCAAACTACGGAAAACAAGAGCCTACCGGAGATATTGGAGTGGAAGGCTTTGAATTCTGGTGCCCGCAGCGTAGACCCAATGGCAAAAATATAGCCATGAAGATTGAACCTGCTTTGCAAGCATTTTCTCCAGAAAACTTGAGAAATGGTGTGCAAAGGCCTGTGAAAAGTACAAATGCTTGGGTAGCTGATTATGACAAAAGCTATGCTCAGATAAAAATAGTTTGGCAAGAAGTACAATCAATTAATAAAGTAGAATTATTTTTTGATGCTGATGATGACCATCCGTTAGAATCTGTATTATTATTAAACCCCGAAGCAAAAATGCCTTTTTGTGCAGATGAAGTGAAAGTATACAACTGCAACAATGAGCTGGTTGGTGAAATTTATGGAAATTATCTGGCCCGTCGTACCATTCACTTTGATGAACCAGCTACTGTAACCGAATTAAAAATAAAAATATCCAATTCAGATAGCACAGCACCTGCATCGCTGTTTGAAGTAAGGTGCTATTAATTATAAACATGAAATTAAATCGGTTCATATTATTAATCATTACGATTGTTGCATCATTCACTGCAAAGTCACAGGAAATATCCATGAATGGTGAATGGAGTTTTGCTTTAGACCCTCTATCTAGGGGTGAAGCAATGGGGTGGGACCAGCCATGGAAATACAATGAAAAGGATACTACATTTTCGCCCGATAAATTTGATAAAGTAACCGTTCCTCATTGCTGGAGTACCGATATACGTTACAATTTTGTTGGTAAGGGATGGTACAGAAAAGCATTCAAACTAGCTGAAGATGCAAAAGATAAATTAGTTAGAATGCGTTTCGAAGCTGTTTTTTACAAATGCCGCATCTTCATCAATGGAGAGTTGGCGGCGTTACACGTTGGAGGATACACACCGTTTACCGTAAATGTCACTAAGTATATTAAATACAATCAATTAAATTTTATT
>JANMFB010000282.1:0-3335 GCA_031377605.1 Ferruginibacter sp. | reverse complement strand
CAACCATTCCTGTTATAAGACCACCGGCTGTTGCTGTTGGCCCAGTGGGTGCAAATGTATAAGTGTTTGCTGCATTATAATTGCTTATCGTACTTGTACCTGCCACAGCGCAAGTTGGCGCTACACTCGCTATTGTTGGTATTGCAGGAGTAACTAACATCGCCGCATTGCTAAATGAAGCTGAAGCTGCAGAAGCACATGGTGCGCTGCCTGCAGTTACTGTGTAGCTAGTTCCTACAACCATGCCTGTTATAAGACCACCGGCTGTTGCTGTAGGTCCTGTAGGTGTAAATGTATACGTGTTTGCTGCGTTGTAATTGCTGATAGTACTTGTACCATCAGATAAACAAGTTGATGCAACGCTCGTTATGGTTGGTATTGGAGGCGTTACCAATGTTGCCAAATTACTAAACGGTGCAGATATTACTGACGTACAAGTTGCGTTACCAGAAGTTACTGTGTAGCTAGTTCCTACAACCATACCTGTTATAATACCACCGGCTGTTGCTGTTGGTCCTGTAGGTGTAAACGTGTAAGTGTTTGCTGCGTTGTAATTGCTGATCGTACTTGTACCATCAGATAAACAAGTTGATGCAACGCTCGTTATTGTTGGTATTGGAGGCGTTACCAATGTTGCCAAATTACTAAACGGTGCAGATATTACTGACGTACAAGTTGCGTTACCAGAAGTTACTGTGTAGCTAGTTCCTACAACCATGCCTGTTATAAGACCACCGGCTGTTGCTGTAGGTCCTGAAGGTGTAAATGTGTAGGTGTTTGCTGCGTTGTAATTGCTGATCGTACTTGTACCCGATGCGGCACAAGTAGGCGCAACACCTGTAATTGTTGGTACGGCAGGCGTTGGTAAAATTGCTGCATTACTAAAAGGTACTGAAGATGGAGAAGTACAAGGTGCGACGGTAGCCGTTACTGTATAACTAGTACCTATAACCATTCCGTTTATTAATCCACCTGCGCCAACTGTTGGTCCTGCAGGAGTAAAAGTATAAGTATTACCTGCGTTGTAATTGCTGATAGTATTTGTGCCGGCCAAACTACATGTTGGTGGTGTAGTTGTGATTAGTGGTGTAGCAGGCAAAGCTACTATGGTAACTACTAAAGGAGTACGTGGTGTACTTTCCACACCTCCATTTGTTTGTGTTACGTAATATGTTGTTGGCCCCAATACTGTTGTGATAGGAGTAGGAGCGGTGGGAAGAGCGCTACCACCTGTGAGCGTAGTGTACCATTGCAAGTTTGTGCCTGTTCCCGATAAGGTAGCTGTTAATGGAACAGCCGTTGCATTTTGACAATAACTAATTGGTGCAGTTACAGGAAAACCACAAACAGGTATTACAAAGTTAGCAGGTGCACTAGCTACACAACCACTAGCATCGGTAGCAGTTATTGTATGATTTGCGCCGGTAATACAAGTAAAAACACCGGTAGTATTGGAAATATTCTCTGGCATTAAGGTGTAAGTAACTGTACCACTTGCACCAGATACAGTAGTAGCGGTAATATCTCCACATTGGCTAGGGCAAATAGGGTTTGAAATTGCAACATTATCTATGTTTAGTGGGGCTGCACAAGTACCTGGAACAGCAAATGCTCTACGAGTTGCACAAGTTGTGCCCACCGGGCAACAAGCTGCATAAATAGTTCCTTGTGGACAAGCAGATCCCGGTGGATCGTAAACAAATGGAGAACCAGAACCAAGAAGCGTACCACCTGTAGAGGCTGACCACCAAGTAATGGTGCTACCATTGCCACAGCCACCAGATAATGTGGTGGTATAGTTTAGTGCTGGGGTACAAGTTTTTAATCTAGGGGTAGCCGTTGGGAGAGGACTATACAATGTAGGACAAGCTACATTTGGAATGGTGAAACTTAGAATATTAACAGATGGATCAGGCTGACTCCAACATCCTGTAGCACCATCAGAATAAACATAAAAATCAGTATATTTTGGGGAGCCATTTAAAATGCTATTACAAAGTTTTACTGTATAACTGATCGCAAATGGTCGATCACATTGAAAAAAAGGATCACCATAGTTATCACATGGATTAAGTGTGGCACCTCCACCTGGGCAACAAGACTGACCAGGCCCGGTAAAATACCAACCAGGGCCACCAGCTATTTGATTGCCTCCTGCACAAGCCCCTGTGCAACCAGTGGAAAGATAAGACCAGTTTGCAGGAGATAATGTAGAGGATAAAAATGAAAGGCCTGAGCCTGTGTTACCAAAAACAATTGCATGTATCCAATTGTTATCAGGTCCTTTATTCCATCTAATATTGCTAAGTGAAATTTCTAAAATAGTTGTATCACAGGGATCAGAACATACTAAAACTCCTCCAACAACACTTGACCCCGTACCGGATATGAAATTACAAGTGACAACTGGAGGTCCAAACCCTGCTGCACATTGATTTAGTTTACCGAATGTTGTTATATTACCAACATTGATTAGTTGAGCAAATGAAGCAGAAACAAAAAGAGCATATATTGTAAAAAACGAAAGTAATTTTTTAATCATTTTTGATGGCATTTATTTTTTTGCAATTAATTCAAGTTGAATAGCTTTTAGGAAGTATAGTGGAACATAAGGGTATGGATCGCTTGTGTTCGCCTTAATGAAAAAATTACATGCATATAGCCTATCATCTAGGCTGATATTTTTGTTGTAAAAAATCTTAATAATTCCATCATTTCTTAAGACAGCAACTTCTTTATAATTTTTGTTACGAGCATAGTCCTTTAAAATCCTGTAAACTGAGTCAGGTAGTTTTATATCAGCACTTTTAACATAAAAATCAGTTATTTTATCGTGAACGTAATTGGGATTCGACGCAGCAAGAGGAGCTTGTGAAAAAACTTTACTCAAGCAAACGATTGAAACGATAAATAAGAGGAGTAGTTTTCTATTCATAATATTTTCCTATTTGTAAACACCTAAGATAAACTTTTTTTTGCAACTTTTTAACAAGCGTATTTTTTTCAATAACACTAAATTTTTTTATAGCTAATATTAATCGGTCGTTTAATAGAAATTAGGTATAAAAAATAATTCAAAAGGAGATTATCAGTAGTATAAAATAAAAAAATATCAACATTTTTCTTTATACACTATTTATTATCAGTTTAAAACAAATATAATAATTGTAAAATATTATTTTTCTTCCGTCTAGTCCCAAAAAACATCCAAAATAATAGCGTGATATAATTAATTTAATGGAATGTTTATTGTCTTTACATTCTTTGAGGTCAAAAGATTTAGCTTAAAGAGATAAAGTCATTTATTAGTAAAAGTTGGCTATATACCATCGGTC
>JANMFB010000236.1:0-1706 GCA_031377605.1 Ferruginibacter sp. | reverse complement strand
GCCTTTTGTTCCAGGATTTAAAAATGTACCATACAATGACTTGTCAGCATTAGAAAAAGCTTTTCAAGATAAAAACGTGGCTGCATTTATGTTTGAGCCAATACAAGGCGAAGCAGGTGTAGTAGTGCCAGATGATGGTTATATTTCAGGTATAAGAAAACTATGCGATGAATATAATGTGTTGATGATTGCAGACGAAATACAAACAGGTCTATGCCGCACAGGAAAAATGCTTGCATGTGATTACGAAAATACTCGTCCGGATATTTTAGTATTGGGTAAAGCGCTTAGTGGAGGAACATTACCAATTAGTGCCGTGCTATGTGATGATGAAATAATGATGACGATTAAACCAGGTGAGCATGGGAGCACATACGGTGGAAATCCACTTGCTTGCTGTGTTGCAATTGCTGCATTAGAAGTTTTGAAAGAAGAAAATATGGCTACTAATGCTTTAAACATGGGCGAACTTTTTAGAGAAGAAATAATAAACTTACAATCTCCATTTATAAAAACAATAAGAGGCAAGGGATTGCTAAATGCGATTGTAATAGCACATACAAACAAAGATGCAGCATGGGAACTTTGCATAGAAATGATGAAAAATGGCCTACTCGCAAAACCAACCCATGGAGATAAAATAAGATTTGCGCCACCGCTAAATATTACTTCTATACAAATATTAGAAGCTGTTGAAATTATTAAAAAGAGTTTGAGTGTATTGAAATGACCTGCAGAGACGCATAAAGTAAAATGATAAATAATTTAAAAAAACTTTACTTAATAAAATTGAATTTTAAACTCGTATAATAATAAACTATTTTTACACTTTAAAGTCATTGCAGTAAAATAAATTTATGGATACGCATTTACACCACACAGACCATACAGAAAACCACTTAACAAGCTCCGATTTTTTACGAGATGTTGTTATTGGTATGAGTGATGGACTTACAGTTCCTTTTGCACTTGCAGCGGGATTAAGCGGTGCAGTAGACAATAGCAGTATTATAGTAATTGCAGGAATAGCAGAAATTGCTGCAGGTAGTATTGCGATGGGGTTGGGAGGTTATCTTTCTGGTAAAACAGAGCAAGACCATTATAGCAACGAGGAAAAAAGGGAACATTACGAAGTAGAAAATTTACGTGAAAAAGAGATAGAAGAAACCAAAGAATTTTTTGAAAACATTGGATTAAGCAAAGAAATACAAGAAAAAGCTACTGCAGAAATTTCTCAAGATAAAGAACGCTGGGTAAATTTTATGATGAAATACGAACTAGGCTTGGAAAGGCCCGACCCAAAACGTGCTACAAAAAGTGCATTAAACATTGGTGTATCTTACATCGCTGGTGGTATTATCCCCCTATCTCCTTACTTTTTTATTACAGATTCAAATGAAGCTTTGAAATTTTCTGTGGGCTTTACACTAATTTGTTTATTTATTTTTGGCTATTTTAAAAGTAAAATAACTGGCATCAATCCTTGGCTTGGAGCAATAAGAGTAATGCTCATAGGAGCTTTAGCAGCTGGTGCCGCTTTTGGTATTGCGAAATTATTTGAGCTATAGGATTTTTAATTATTTGAAAAACTTTGAAGACTATTTAGTCTTTATTGGAACTTTAACTGTCTTTAAATTTTGTTTTTTTACTGGGGCAGTCGCCTCGTTCTTTTTAATGTTCTCTATTACTGGTTGAGTAATTACTTC